>CAKPVW010000050.1 GCA_934196075.1 uncultured Anaerovibrio sp. | reverse complement strand
ACAGCAATTTCCCGCCTTGGCACAACTTGAATATTTTGCGAACTGGCTGGAATGGAACAGCAGATGGTAGTACCCTAAGAAAACCCTTGCTGAGCCTCGGTGCTTAATGAGTTCAAGCCGTAAGGCGCAGAAGGAATTTAGCATCCGCTAGGCTCAGTTAGGAACGGGAGTGAGTTTTCGTGGGTACTGCCTCAGCTGTGACGATTTGTAGTAGGAAAATCACGATGATTCGTTAACAGCCGGAGGGGCATGACACTTTTGCGTTAGGAGGCTTCCTGCTTTTGCGAAGCAAAAGTGAGCCCGGTGGCACTCTCTACCATTCCGGACTATGTGAATTGGCTCAGCGACAAGCGGTATCTATGCGTAAGGATAAATTATCAGGCAGGGTCATTTAGCCGACAGAGCAAAAGTCGTTATGACCGCAGGCTGTACATCGAAAAACTGGTATGTATGGCTCTACAAATCAGAATTTGTTTATGCAACTTTAGGGTGGCAGGAAAAATATGAACACAATTCATTTTTTGCTTTAAAAATCCATAAATATCATATATAATATAGCAATGAGTTATTTTGGAGGTGTTTTTTTATGGCTGATGTCATTGGCAAAAGGGAGCAAAAAAAACTTCTAGCTAAGAACACAATCATGGAGACAGCCATTGAACAATTTATCAAGCAGGGGGTTCAAGCAACATCTATAGCGGATATTATGAAAGCCGCCCATATGGGATTAGGAACTTTCTACAATTATTTTGAATCCAAGGACGAGTTACTGCATTGTCTGTTGGATAATTTGGCTGTACAGCTGCACCAAAGATTACAGCAGTTAGTAGCAGAACAGGAAAGCAAAGCAGAAATTTTGCGCCAAATGATATTAATGACAGCCAAGCTGGTGGACAGCAATAAATATGTTTTACCGCTATTTTTAAGTGCTGGAGCCAGATCAGAACATGCCGCTCATGGCCCAGCTTTTATGGACATGTTCCTCCGGCTGGTACAGGAAGGTCAAGCCAGTGGTGAGTTTCGACAGGATGTTTCAGCAGAAATTATCACAGAAATGTTTCATTCCTTATTTCAGGCAGCAGCCTTTAGCAGTCTCCCACTAAGCTTTGAGGAAAATATTGCCATGAAGCTGAGGCTGATAATCGATGGCATTTGCGTAGGGGCAAAAGGGTAAAGTTGAGTTTTGCTTTTGTGAAATTGAGGATTTCCCCAGCAAATGTCATTTATGAGTATGTAAAATTGTGTGATTTTTGTAATAGGATGAGTGTATAAAATGATTAGTGTAACCAAGCTTTTATTTGCCAGAGAATACTATGGAGATTCTCTGAGATATACCAAGAATGCCCACAGTATGCGGAACGGCGCTGGCGAGGGCATGGGCCCTGTGGTGGTATGGAATTCCACCAAAACCTGCAATTTGAAATGCCGTCATTGCTATATGAGCTCCGATAACAAGAAGTATCAGAATGAGTTAACCACTGATGAGGCCAAGGCATTTATTGACGATTTGGCAGATTTTCATGTACCGGTACTGCTTTTTTCTGGCGGTGAGCCTTTGATTCGCCCAGATTTTTTTGAACTGGCCGAATATGCCCAGGCCAAAGGAGTGCGTCCTACGCTATCTACTAATGGTACCTTGATTACTAGAGAGACAGCCCAGCGTATCAAGGATATTGGGGTAGGCTATGTAGGTATTTCCCTTGACGGATTGCAGGATGTCAATGACAAATTCCGTGGAGTAGAGGGTGCCTTTCAGAAAGCGATGGAGGGTATTCAGAACTGCGTGGCTGTAGGCCAGCGGGTGGGTCTGCGTTTTACCATTAACCACCACAATATTCAGGAGTTGGACAATATTTTTGATTTTATTGAGCGGGAAAATATTAATCGAGTTTGCTTCTATCATTTGGTTTATTCCGGTCGAGGCACAGCCATGAAGAATCAGGATGTTACCGCAGAAGAATCTAGACGGGCTATGGATATTATTATCCGCCGTACCAAGGATTTTGAGGACAGAGGTCTAGAAAAGGAAATCCTGACTGTGGATAATCATTGTGATGGTGTCTATATGTATCTCAAGGCACTTGCTGAAGGCAATGAAGAGCAGGCAGCCCAGATAAAGAAATATATTTCCATGAACGGAGGCAATCGCTCCGGTATTGCTTTTGGAGAGGTAGATCCATTTGGTTATGTTCATCCAGATCAGTTTACGCAGCATCATACCTTTGGCAATGTCAGGGAACGAAAATTTAGTGAAATCTGGCAGGACACTTCCCACCCTATTATGGCAGGGTTGAAGGATAGAAAGGCATTGCTCAAGGGACGCTGCAGTCAGTGTCGTTTTCTGGAAAATTGCAATGGCAATTTCCGCACGAGAGCGGAAGCTGTAACAGGTGATTTCTGGGAATCTGATCCCTCTTGTTATCTAACCGATGAGGAAATTGGCATTGCTGGAGGTGCTGACAAATGATTGTTTCATGGAATACTACCAATGCTTGCAATATGTATTGTGACCATTGCTATCGAGATGCAGGCTGCAAGGCAGAGGAGGAATTGTCCACCGCTGAAGCCAAAACACTTCTGGAGCAGATTGCCAGAGCTAATTTCAAGATTATGATTTTTTCTGGGGGAGAGCCCTTGATGCGTCCTGACATTGTGGAGCTGGTAGCCTATGCTTCTAGTTTGGGGCTGCGTCCTGTATTTGGTACTAACGGGACATTGATTACTTTGGAAATGGCCCAAAAGCTAAAGGCTGCCGGTGCCATGGGTATGGGCATATCTCTTGATTCCATGGACAAGGAAAAGCATAATAAGTTTCGCAAATTCCCAGGAGCTTGGGAAGGTGCCGTGCAGGGCATGAGAAATTGTCGGGCAGCTGGACTGCCTTTCCAGATACATACCACTGTTATGGAGTGGAACAATCATGAGTTGGAAGCATTGACAGATTTTGCCGTGGCAGAAGGGGCAGTGGCGCATCATTTCTTCTTCTTGGTGCCTACTGGACGGGCAAAAACCATTGAGGCAGAATCCTTGCGGGCAGAGGCCTACGAGGAAACCCTTACGAGAATTATGAAAAAACAGCAGCAGGTGGATATTGAGCTAAAGCCAACCTGTGCACCGCAATTTCTGCGCATTGCAGACCAGATGGGGTTGAAAACCAGATTCCGCAGAGGTTGCCTTGCTGGTACAGCCTATTGTATAATTAGCCCTAGAGGCAAGGTGCAGCCCTGTGCTTATTTGAATATGGAGCTGGGGGATGTGCGCCAGACGCCTTTTGATGAAATTTGGAAAAACAGTCCTGTCCTGAACAAGCTGCGGACTATGGAATATTCTGGTGGCTGTGGCAGCTGTCAGTACAAGAGAGCTTGCGGTGGATGCAGGGCTAGGGCGGCCTATTACCATGAGGGGGACTATATGGCAGAGGAGCCATGGTGCCTTTATCATGGACGTAAGGGCTGAAAGTCACGGCCTTCGGTTTGGACTGTAGGATTCTGATGAGATGTAAACAATTGATGACATAGGGGTGAAGTATATGATAAAAGTAATTTTTTCCGATATGGATGGAACCTTGCTGGATGAAAATGGTCAACTGCCAGCTGAATTTGATGAGGTTATGGCGGAGCTGAAAAAGCGCAATGTTATTTTTGCACCTACCAGTGGCCGTCAATACTATGCCCTGATGTATCAAATGGGCAAGTACAAGGATGATTTTCTCTTTTTGGCAGAAAATGGAGCTTATTCCTGTTACAAGGAAAAGGAAATGTTCTCCAGCACCATTGATAAAGCTGAATACATGAAGGTCTTGCACAAGGCCATGAGCGTACCTCATATTTATCCTGTGGTCAGTGGCAAAAAGAACAGTTATGTCCTGCGTCAGTGGGAGCCGTATATTGGCGAGCTGCACAAATATTATACTAGAGCTGAATACGTGGATAGCTTTGAGGATGTTGATGATGATTTTATCAAGCTGGCTTTGGCAGATAATGAGTATGAGGATTCAGTAAAGAATATCTGGGAGCCTATGTCTGATTTGGACACCTATCTGCATCGCACCCTTAGCAGCAATGTGTGGGTAGATTATTTGAATCCCGATGCCAACAAGGGTTGGGCTGTAAAAAAGGTTCAGGAAAAATTTGGCTTTAAGCCGGAGGAGTGTGCTGCCTTTGGTGATTATATGAATGACTACGAAATGATGCAGTCTGTATATTATAGCTATGCTATGGCTAATGCCCATCCTGATTTGAAAAAGGTGGCTAGATTCCAGTGCAAGAGCAATATAGAGCATGGCGTTATGGAGCAGATTAAGGAATTTATACGTCAGGGCTTGATTTGATATAGTAAATAGGGGAGCCAGCTGTAGGGATTCAGTCTGTTTATGGCCTTTAGCTGGTGCAAAAGCTAGGAAAAGAAGGTTTTGTTATGAAATATGATTATCATATGCACTTTGAATATGGTGATTATGATGTGGAATGGGTCAAGGGGTTCTTTGAGGCAGCAGCTAGGAGAGGGTTGGATGAAATCGGTATTAGCGAGCATAGCCATACCTTTCCAGAGTTTCAACAGCTCTATTATGATGATTTGATTTTGGATGCTTCCTTTGTAGGAAGTTTTCAACAGCAATGGCTGAAGCGGAATAAATTCAAACATACCTTGGAGGATTATTTTGCTTTTATGGCCAAGCTTCGCTCCTTGGGGTATAAGGTAAAAACTGGCATTGAGGTCTGCAATTTTCAGAATCAGGCCAAGGTGAAGGAAATACTGTCTCATTATGACTTTGATTATGTGATAGGGTCGATTCACTTCATTCGGGGGTGGGCCTATGATTCCAGTGAAATTAAGGCGGAATGGCAAAAACATTCACTGGAGGATATTTATGAATGGTATACTCAGGAGATTGAGCATCTTTGTGCTGGCGGCTGTTATGATGTGCTGGGGCATCCCTTCAATATACGTTTGTATAAATATCTGCCAGATTTTGATGTACATCCCTATTTGCTGCGAGCCGTTAAGGCATTGAAAAAAGCCAATATGGGGGTGGATGTTAATACTGGCACTCTGTATCGCTATCCTATTGAGGAAATTTCACCTTATCCAGAGTTTATGAAGCTGGCCAAGGAATACGATTTGCCTATAATTACCTCATCAGATGCTCATAAGCCAGAGGATTGCGGCAGCTATATTGATAAGGCCATTGAATATGCCAAGGGATTTGGGTATACTCAGGGACTTGTCTTTGACCATAGACATAGAAGTCTAGTGGAGCTAGGATAAATATATTGATTAAATTTTATTTTTGTGATAAAATTTAATAGACAAGAATGAGATGATGTCCGTTGCAAAAACGATTGTTGTTTTCGGACAGCACAAAACCCCCGCAAATGACAGTTGCGGGGGTTTTGCTGTGCCAATTTTAAGAGTGGCTTGGGCTCTAGGCTAGTTGCCGATTAATCTCTGTCTAACCATTTGCAGAAGTAGTGACAAACTACGCCAGCCGTAACAGAGATGAGAAATGAGATAATGTACTCCATTGCAAAAACTCCCCCCCTTCCTGCTACCAGTATGGAGGAGGCAACGCACAGGTTATATCATAAAATATGTTTTTGGAAAATAAAATAATTAATATTTTGGTGACATAGGCGGGATTTTCATCTCTATGTGCTGATGAGCTAATAAATGCTCACTCATATCTTTTGAAGTATGCTGAGCCCATATTTTCTGTAGGATGGCAACAAAGGCACCAGAGGTCATAGAGGACTCTAACTGATTTTTTACAGCTTTGCGAAGCTGGTCAAAGAACTCCTCTGAAAGTTCCACAGTGCGCTGCGCCAGCAAAATTTGCAGGGTAGTATCAACCAGATACAGGTGCATAACCGGCTCTTGTAAATCTTCTAAAATGGGTTTCAGTCCTGGTGGCAAAAGCTGTATGCCGAGAGGGCAGTCTCCCCAGCCATCTTTGAAGATGCCATCTATTTTATAAAGCAGGAACAAAATACCATCCTGCTCATAGAGGCCCAGCTCCAGTTTTCCTGTTCGGAATGCCTCTACGGCAATTACATCTGTTTTGCTTAGCTGCAAAATAAACATACAGCCATTGGCGTCAATTTGAAATAGACCACCATCCCCCTGATTCTTAATAGGCAGGGGGAATTTTTCGCCTACCTGAAAATTCATATATTCCATAACTTCCTCCTTAATTTCATGGTTTTATTATAACCTCTATATTATTAAAAGAAAATGCCTTTTACATTTTCTTTCAATGGGGTGACCACGAAGGTGTAGATATTAACTCCACCCTGTCATTGGCACCCTATCCGCCATTGATAGAGGCTTATAATATCTATATGGCATAAAATTCCACCATGTATAGAGACAGATTTTTGTGTAAATTAAGGTAAAATCTAGGTAAATATGTCTATATATGGTAAATAGTCAAAAAATATGCTAAAATAAATGCAGTGTATGTTTTTTTAGGAGCAATGAAGAAAAGAGGGTGTTGTTGTGAAATACTGTATGTCTATCTTCTCAGGAGTTATGTTATTGCTGGCGGTCATGTGCAATACTCTCATGTATAGCACAGCATATGCAGCAGAACCACAGTGGTATTGGATTTCCTCGGATAATAATTATAGTAAATTTTATGATCCGGCGCAGGTAAGAATACAGGAAGCCTTTGGGGGTATTGCTACCCGTATTACTGCTGTAACCAAAACAGGCTATAGCTATGGCGGTGCCAAGGAAACCTTGGACAACTATGGTATTACTGATATTCAGCCCAATGATTTGGCCTACAGTCTGGCCACCATTCAGATTGTACCTCAAACCAGAATGTTGGCCTATATAAATGAAACCTTTTACGATAAGAGTGGCAAGAAGCTATGGAGTAAGCAATATCAGCCTTTGAAATACAAGGAAATGAATTCGCAGGAATTTGATGAAGATTTTTATGCTTATATTGTAGATTCAGTCTTTGGCCAGGGTGAAGTAGAGCGGCGTAGTGCCTCTGATAGATGGCTGCTATTGTGGCAGGAGCCATTGGCTGATGGTGGATCGGTAATCTGTATGGCAGATACTACCACTATGCGGACAAATGGCGAAAATATTATCTTCTGGGAATGGCAGGAATATAAAAATGCCAGTGGAGGTGTTACCCAGATTAGATTTATGAAGAAGGCTGTCAACCTTACCCAATACACGGGTAAAATAGTTCGTTACCAGCATTGGAACAGCCGTGAAGGTTGGCAGGATTATACCGAAAAAGAGACAGATGGTGCTTATCACGCCATTGAAAAGGGTTCTACAGAAGAAAAGGAGCTGCTGCAGCTTTCCAGCTATGATAGAACCCATGCTCAGTGGGTGCATCGCTATAGTCTTTCTGACCATGAATCCCTTTGGGTTAGGGCGGAAGAATAAAGATATTCAAGAAATATAGAGGCTGAGATATTAGATATATTGGCCTTAGGTAGACAAGTGTAGGGAGCTAATTATATGCCAATTAAGATACCAAATGATTTGCCAGCTGCGGCAATACTGGAAAAGGAAAATATTTTTATTATGGATGCGGATCGAGCCTATGGGCAGAATATTCGTCCTCTAAAATTGTTAATCCTAAATCTGATGCCTGTGAAGCAGGTAACAGAAACCCAGCTATTGCGGCTTTTGGGCAATACTCCGTTGCAGGTTGAGGTGGATTTTATTTATACAGAATCCTATACCCCGACGCACACATCTCAGGATTATCTCACAGAATTTTATGGCACCTTTGCCGAAGTACGGCACAAGAATTATGATGGTTTTATCATTACCGGTGCACCTGTGGAGCAGATGCCCTTTGAGGAGGTAGCCTATTGGGATGAGGTAGCAGAGATTATGGAATGGAGCAAGACACATGTTTATTCCACCTTCCATATTTGCTGGGGTGCTCAGGCAGGCCTTTATTATCATTATGGTGTTCCTAAATATGATGTAGCTCCCAAGATATTTGGGGTATATAAACATCATCTGTGTGTGGAGAATGAGCCTCTTTTTAGAGGCTTTGATGATGAGTTCTATGTACCACATTCCCGTCATACCGAAATCCGTAGGGAGGATATTGAAAAGGTAGAGGAGCTGACTATCTTAGCGGAGTCTGATGATGAAGCAGGGGTATATGCTATTGCCAATTTGGAGGAAAGACAGTTCTTTATTACTGGCCATGCCGAATATGACCCTCTTTCCCTCAAAGGGGAATATGATCGGGACATGGCCGCAGGCATGGATAATGTTAATGTGCCTCAGAATTATTATCCTGATGATGATCCAAGCAAGATGCCAGTGGTGAGATGGCGTTCTGTGGCCAATCTGCTTTTTGCCAACTGGTTGAATTATTATGTATATCAGGAAACTCCATATGAATTGGACAGCCTGAGTCGTTATCAGGATAATATTTGAGAAACAAGGTGGATATCTATGAATTATAAGGGATGGGCAGTAATAGGTGCTGCTCTGTGGTGTTTTTCTTTTTCCCCTGCTTCAGTAGAGGCTGCGCCGGAGGTGCCAGAGGATATTTTTCGTTGGGTACAGTCATCAGCAAGGACAAATTATTATTTTAATAGACAACAGATTTGCTTTGCAGTCAATGAGGATGGCAGTATAGATACAGATAATTTGATTGTTCCTGTATTGAAAACCTTTGATGATGTTATGATTAACGATGTGGTGTCTAAACGTCGATGGAACGGCAAATCCTTGCATGGCTTTGATGATTTTGTCGGTGTGTCAGAATATTTGATGATTAATCTGCCTGAAAAAAAGGTGTCTTTGAATGAGGTTAATTATTTGGACTCTACCTGGACTACTATTGCAGTAGAGCCTTCAGACGCGGAGGTAAATCTGCATACCCTGTCCGAAAAAAGTCTGGATGCAAGATTCTATGATCGGATTATTGATTTTGCCTTGCGGAATCAGCTGATATTGGCTGATCGAACCAAAGGTGATTTGGATGCAGCTGTTAGAGATAAGCTGATGGCAGCTCAGGAAGCATATAGAGCTGAAAATAAACCAGATAGACCTTCAGATAATGAATAGAAAGGCAAGGATATGTCATCAGAATTTACATTTGTAGTAGAGAAAACCTGTCCGGTTTGTGGCAAAAGTGTTAAGGTGGTAAAGGTAAAATCACGTTTGGCTGCCATTCAGGTAGATAATGATTACTGCTGTCATTATAGGGATTTTAATCCGTATTTATATCACATTTGGGTGTGTGATGGCTGTGGCTTTGCCGCTGATGAAAAAATATTCCTTACGGCTTTATCTCCGGCACGGCGGGAGCTGGTGGGAAATGCACTGCTGGAAAAACATGTTCATTTTGATTTTCATGAAGAGCGGGATGTGCCAGACGGCATTGCGGCTATTAAGCTAGCCATGTTCTGTGCTGAAGTTTTGAAGGCCCCTTTGGCTCGTCAGGCTGGTTTGGCTATGCGTTTGGCCTGGATTTATCGCATAGATGAACAGAAGGAAAAGGAACGAGAGGCTTCGGAACAGGCATTGAATCTTTATATTCGTTCCTTGGAAACAGAGCGTTACCCCATTGATAATTTGAGTGATACTATGGTGATGTATCTGATTGGGGCCCTTTATGCTGAACTAGGTGATAGGAAAAAGGCAGTATTGTATCTTAGTGATATTGTAAGCGATAAAAATAATGCTATAACGGATGCCAAGCTGGCTAAGGATGCAAGAAGGCTTTGGCAGGCTGTGCGGGAGCAGAATCAGGAGAAGGTTCAGGAGGATGCACCTCAGGAGCAGGCCGTTCAGCATACGGTAAAGAAGAGCAGTCCAGCCAAGCCAAAGAAAAAATCTGGTTTGAGCCGGTGGTTTTGAGGTAAGCAAGGATAGGTGACCATTATGGATATGCCGGCTATTGTGTCGGAGTATTTCCCCCAGATTAATATGGAGTTGGTAAGCTATGTGGTGGAAAAATATCAGCCGGCCTGGCAGATAATCAGCCATACCTGGGGGCATGAAACTCTCAAAGAGATTATGCAGGGAAAAGTATCTGTGCCAGATGAGGTGATAAATAAGGCTATTACTGATAATATAGGGGATAATGCTCCCATTACTTCTGTTAAGCTGACCTCTAAGGCCAATGGCAGATTGGAGATTTTTGCCAAGACAAAAAAAGCTGGCCGGGTGGAATTTTCTGGCACCATTGAGGATTTTGTGCACAATAGTCAGGATTCTCACGTTACCTACAAGGTGCGGGAACGGGCTTTAAAGGATCATGGCTTGGCATCCTGGTTCTTTTCTCGTATGTCTCTGTCTATGGCTCAGCGGCTTTTTGGTAAGATAGATTTAGGTGAAAATCTGCCTACGGAGATTCATGGCAATACAATTACCATATACTGCAAGAATATTTTGGAACAGTCTGAGTTGGGGCAGGCCAAGGTTAAGGATCATTCTGTGCTCAATATGATTGAAATTAAAAAGGCAGTACCCCATGATGGTTATATTACCTTTGAAACTAGTTTGAATATACCTGAGGATATCCAGCGGGATGTGCTGGATATGCTGCTTAGAGGAAGAATTTCTACAGAAGAAGGATGATTCTGCGGGAAAGTTATCACACTAAGCCCTTCTCCCTGCCTTTAGGCAGGGGAGTGTCAAGGATTTGCAATTGGATAATTGGCTGATATGCCGATGGATAAGTAAAGGAGGTTGGAGCTTTGGCGGGAAAATCTATTAGAAGGATGCTGGCTTTGGTATTGTGTCTGGGATTGTTAATAACTGCCCTGACAGGAACAGCTGTGGCCAAGAAAAAGGATAAGCCTCAGGAAAAAGGGAAAATTGTCTTTATACCTCACGATAATAGACCTATATCTGATGTGGAAACAGCAGATACCATACGTCAGTTGGGCTACGAGGTTATTGTGCCTCCAGATGAGCTGCTGGGCAGCAATAATAATTTGGGTGATTCAGATAAGTTGTGGCAATGGTTGGAGGATAATACGACGGTGCCTCACAAACCAGATAAGAAGCCGCCTTATAAGCCGCTGCCAGGCATCAAGGCTGTTGTTATGTCTGGTGATGCCATGATTTATGGTAGTTTGGTTGCTTCTCGCAAGCATCATATCCCTCAGGATGAACTTTTGGAGCGGGTAGAAAGATTCAAGACCTTCAAAAAAGAACGGCCTAAGGTGCCGGTTTATGTTTTTTCCTCTATTATGCGAACCCCTCGTACAGGGGAAGCCTCTGGCAGTGAGGAGCCTAGTTACTATTTCAGCTATGGCACGGATATTTTCCGTTACACCTCTCTCTTGGATAAGCAGGAGGTAGAGCCCTTGACTAGACGGGAGCAAAAAGAGCTGAAATTCCTTTCGGAGTTGATTCCTCAGGAAGCTATTAGTGACTGGATGAGCCGTCGCAAAAAGAATTTAGCTGTAAACAAGGCCATGATTGATTTGGCTAGAGAGGGAAGCTTTTCTTATTTTTGTCTGGGACGGGATGATAATGCACCTTATTCTCAGACACATAGGGAAAGCCGCTGGCTGAATGAATATGCTGAGGGTCTTGGTAAAACCAGATTCAATAATATGGCAGGTATTGATGAATTTGGTATGCTGCTGCTGACTAGGGCTGTTAATGATTTGGAGAAAAAAATGCCCTTTGTTTATGTCCGTTATAATATGGGACAGGGGCCGGCAGTAGTGCCTTCCTATTCCGATGAGGCTATTGACAAAACTATACGCTCTCATTTGATTATGGCAGGGGGGATGTATGTAACTACGCCTGCTAGAGCGGATTTAGTCTTGCTGGTTAACACCAATCCTAATGGTGTTACATATGAGGCTAATGATGTGATGAATACTGAAAAAACAGATTTTTCAGATAAATATTTTGTTAATATGGTGACTGAGGAGTTGTCCCATGGAAAACCGGTGGCTATAGCGGATATTGCCTATGCTAATGGTGCCGATAATGCAATGATGGGCCTTCTTAGGGATAATAATCTTTTGTTTAGAATACAGGCCTATTCAGGCTGGAATACGCCGACTAATAGTACAGGTTTTGTATTGGGCCAGGGAATGCTGGCTTCCCGTATGAGTGAAAAAAGCCGTCAAGGATTGCTGTTGACTAGGTATTTGGATGACTGGGGATATCAGGCTAATGTGAGACAGAATTTGGCTAATACCTTGGGAAATTTGCCTGGTAAGGGCAGTGGTGGCGCTTTGAATGAAAAGCGTCCTTCTGTAGAAGCTTCTGCAACCTTGAGATTACAGACTTTTGCTCAGTATAATCTTCCGACTTTGTGGGATTTTAAGCATATCAAGGTAACAATGCCTTGGAATAGATTGTTTGAGTGCTATCCAAGAATTTAATTTAAAACATCCTTGTTGGTATTGTGCCAGCAGGGATGTTTTTTGGTTAGGAAATCTCGTGATATAAATTCTGATTTGCAGGGCCATGCATCCCAGGTTTTTCGAGAGACAGCCTGCGGTCATGGCGACTTTTGCTCTGTCGGCTAAATGACCCTACCTGATGATTCATTCTTACGCCCAGATACCGCTTGTCGCTGAGCCAATTCACATAGTCCGGAATTGTAGAGAGTGCCACCGGGCTCACTTTTGCTTCGCAAAAGCAGGAAGCCTCCTGACGCAAAAGTGTCATG
>CAKPVW010000049.1 GCA_934196075.1 uncultured Anaerovibrio sp. | reverse complement strand
TGACAGCTTCTAACGAGCTTTAATGAGTTTAGCAGCGTGAGGCACATTTACATAGCGCGAGCGTGCCGGGAAGGGTACATGCCATGCCTCAGTAAAGAGTAACATGAATTGCTAACAACTCTACAAATAAGAATTTATCATATAATACCCTTAATATATAGCAATGACAACCTTTTATTTTTTTGGGCAGATTTTCTTATTTTTCGCTATATTGTGAATAATCTAGGAAAAAAATCATAAAAAGTGGCAGGATGTGAAGGAATGTGGTAAGATATGCAAGTAAGGCTATGAATTAGTGTGCGGATTGGCATAGAAGAGGAGCGTGACCATGAATTTTCATCATATTAGTGTAATGCCTCAGGAAACTGTTTCTGGCTTGGTGACAAATCGGGATGGTATCTATGTGGACTGTACACTGGGGGGAGCTGGTCATTCTCATCTTATTGCAGATATGCTTACTGAAAAGGGGCATTTGATTGGTATTGATCAGGATGAGGCTGCTATTGCTGCCGCTACAGAGCGCTTACAGGATTGCCGGTGCCAGATATCCATTGTGCAGAATAATTTCTCCCATTTGGATCAAATTCTCAGGGAACAGTCTATAGAGCAGGTTGATGGCATATTATTCGATTTGGGGGTTTCCTCCCACCAGCTTGATACTGCTGAGAGAGGCTTTTCTTATATGCAGGATGCACCCTTGGATATGCGTATGAATCAGCAGGGAGAGATTAGTGCTTATGATGTGGTGAATACCTATGTTGAGGATGATCTGAATCGTATTTTTAAGGAATACGGGGAGGAACGCTGGAGCAAACGGATTGCCCAGTTCATTGTAGAGACTAGAAAAAAATCTCCGGTGCAAACAACGGGAGAGCTGGTGGATATTATCAAGAGAGCAGTGCCGGCAGCAGTGCGCAACGCCAAGGGTGGCCATCCGGCAAAGCGTATTTTTCAGGCTATTCGCATTGAGGTTAATGACGAATTAGGCATTTTAGAGAATACATTTCGCAGGGCGGTAGCCCATTTGAAGCCCGGGGGGAGAATAGCTATTATAACCTTCCATTCTTTGGAGGATAGGATAGCTAAGAATGTACTGCGAGAAATGGCTCGAGGATGTATCTGTCCTCTAGAGCTGCCTATTTGCACCTGTGGACATAAGCCGGAAATAAAGCTCTTGGTGAAGGGAATAGCGGCTTCCAAGCAGGAATTAGAGCATAATTCCCGTTCTAAAAGTGCGAAGCTGCGGATTGCAGAGAAATTGTAAATTTGTTAATTGGGATTGTTTTGTGGAGATGGATTGGGTAGGTTGTAGTTTAACTTGCTCTTGTATGTGATAAAGGGAAGGGGGTTATCCTGTGCTGGCGCATAAGTTGGCTGAGGCGGAGTATGAAGAACTGCCTTTAAAAAAGGAAACCCATGAGGATTATACAAAGCGTGGCGATGATAGACGCAGTAATGCACAGCGCAGCAAACGTCGCGGCAAGGTAGCTATCTTGCTTTTGCTGATTACATTTTTGGCAGGGGTTATTACCTTTGAAAGCAGCGTAATAGCGTCTAAGGGCTTTGAAATTGTACAGATACGTACGGAAGCTTCAAAATTAGAGGCAGAAAATGCACTGCTCAAGATTAGCAATGCCAAGCTGAAAAATCCTCAGCGTATTAAGGCTATAGCTCAGCAGAATTTGGGTATGATTGTATCTGATAAGGTGTATTTTGCTGAGGGTAAATAAAATAGAAGGACTTATGGCGAGCCGGATAATATGTGCATTGGCATATATTGACCGGCTTTTTTGGATAAAAAATGAAAAATTTCAGTGAGTATAAAAAAATCCGCACAGAATAATAAAATAGTGTATAATGAATAAGTTAAGATTTAATATATCCATGGTGGAGGAAGTAATATGGCAAAAACATTGGCAGAATTGGCTTCTTTGTTAGAGGGAGCTGCTATAGACGGCGATAAGGATTTGACCATTGAGGATATTGAGCATGATTCCCGCAAAATAACCAAGGGTGCTCTTTTTGTGTGTATGGAGGGTGTTCATGTAGATGGTCATAAGTTTATTCCTCAGGCCAAGGCGCAGGGGGCTGTAGCTATTGTAACCCAGCGCAGTCTTACACAGGCGGAAGCCGAGGGATTGACAGTTTTGCAGGTGCCTGATTTGAAAAAGGCATTGCAGATAATAGTACCTTATTTTCACGATTATCCATCTCAAAGCATGAGGGTTATTGGTATTACTGGCACCAACGGCAAAACCTCTATTAGCTATATGGTGCGATCCATGCTGCGCGGCATGGGATGCCGTGTAGGTCTGATAGGCACAATTCAGATTATGATTGAGGATCAGGTACTGCCTATTCACAATACTACTCCGGATGTGGTGGATTTGCAGCGTACTCTGGCCCAGATGCGGGATGCCAATATGGATTATGTGGTTATGGAGGTTTCCAGTCACGCTCTGGATCAGAATCGGGTAGCTGGCATTGAATTTGATACAGCAGTATTTACCAATTTGACACAGGATCATTTGGATTATCACAAAACTTTGGAAAATTACAAGCGGGCTAAGACCATTCTCTTTGATCTGGTTTCTCAGTCTGGTGTAAAAAATGGTAAGACAGCGGTGGTGAACATTGATGATGCAGCTGGTCAGGATATGTTGGCTCATAGCAAATGTCGTCATATTACCTATGCTATTCATAATGAAGCAACCCTGCAGGCGGAAAATATACAGGTTTTGGCTAGTGGTGCCAAATTTGATATCAAAGTAGGCGAAGCACATCTGCCTCTAAATCTGCAGATTACAGGTATTTTTAATGTTTATAATGTAATGGCGGCAGTTGGGGCTGCTATGGCAGAGGGAGTACCGGCTCCTGTTATTAAGAAATACATGGAGGAATTTACCTCTGTGCCTGGACGATTTGAATTGGTGCGGGGAGGACAGGATTTTTCTGTTATCGTAGATTATGCCCATACCCCTGATGGTCTGGAGAATATTCTGGAAACAGCTAGACAAATCGCCCAAAAGCGAATTATCACTGTATTTGGCTGTGGCGGTGACCGGGACAATACCAAGCGCCCTATTATGGGACGAATCGCAGCCAAGCTTTCCGATTATGTGGTAGCTACCTCTGACAACCCTCGCAGTGAGGATCCGCAGCGGATTCTTGACATGGTTAAGGCTGGGGTAGAGGAAGCTATTGACAGCAAGCCCCATGAATACATCATAGACCGTCGGCAGGCTATTTTTAGAGCTGTGGAGCTGGCGGAAAAGGATGATATTGTTATTATTGCTGGCAAGGGCCATGAGAATTATCAGATTTTGCATGATAAGACCATACATTTTGATGATAAGGAAGTAGCATTGGAAGCAATTCAGTCCAGCAAAGGGGAGTAAGATATTTTATGGCAGAATTTACTCTGACAGAGGTGTTGGAGGCATTGCCTCAGGCAAGGCTTGTTCAGCATCTAGGTGAGAAATTTGACAATATAACTACTGACACGAGGAAAATTACCTCAGGGGCCTTGTTTGTGGCTCTAAAGGGGGAAAGATTTAATGGTGAGGATTTTGCAGCCCAGGCTGTGGAGGCAGGAGCTGCCGGCGTATTGGTTAGCTCTGAATATGATGGGCCAGTAGACTTACAGGCTACTATTATTCAGGCTCATGGTGATACTCAGTTGGCTTATCAGCAGTTAGCGGGTTTTTGGCGTCAGAAATTCCAAATACCAGTGATTGCCATTACAGGATCCAATGGCAAAACCACCACCAAGGATATGACTGCTTCTGTACTATCAGCTAAATTTCCTGTGTTAAAGACTCAAGCTAATTTCAATAACGAAATAGGTTTGCCCTTTACATTGCTGCAGTTGAACGAAATGCATCAGGCTGCTGTGGTAGAAATCGGCATGCGGGGGCTGAATCAGATTAGTGCTTTGGCACCCTTTGCGGCCCCATCCATTGGTATTGTTACCAATGTAGGTGAAACCCATATTGAACTTTTGGGCTCCATTGAAAATATTGCCAAGGCCAAGGCAGAGCTGGTGGAGGCTATTCCTGCCGGTGGCAGAGTGATTCTTAATAACGATAATCCTTATACTGCTGCCATGGCAAATAAGGCAGCAGAAGGCGTAAAAATCATTACCTTTGGTATTGATGAGCCGGCGGATATCAAGGCAGAAAATTTGGTTAGCAATGATAATAGCACTACCTTTCAATGTCGTATAGGCCGAGATGGCTCAGTGTGTCAGTTAACCATTCCTATGCTGGGTCGTCACAATGTATCTAATGCGTTGGCGGCGGTGGCAGCAGGTCATTGTTTGGGATTGACAGCTGAGGAAATTGCTAGAGGCTTGTCTGATCTGCATATGACTGGTATGCGTTTTGAATGTCGTCAGTTGGGTGAATACAATATTATTAATGATGCCTATAATGCCAGCCCTATGTCTATGGAGGCGGCACTATCCACGCTCCATGAGCTTACTGTGGCCAAGGGAAAGCGAGCTATTGCTGTACTAGGTGATATGCTGGAATTAGGTCATGTGGCTGTAGCTGCCCATCGCAAGGTAGGTTGTCAAGCGGCCAAGGCTGGCGTGACTTGCGTGATTACCTTGGGAGAAATGGGACGTGAAATAGCGGCTGGAGCTGAGGAAGCTGGTGTGAATCAGGTTTTTGCCTGTGCTACCCATCATCAGGCAGCAGATAAGCTAAAGGCTTTGTTGGAACCAGGCGATACAGTTCTCTTTAAAGGCTCTAGAGGTATGGCTATGGAGAAGATTATAGATCTTATTTAATTTTGTCTACGAGAGAATTAAATAAGACTGAGTAGGGAGGAATATATTTTTTATGGAAACGTTTACCTATCCCTTGGCGGCAGTAATTCTGGCGGTTGGCTTGGTAACAGCTGTGGCTCCTCGCCTGATACCGGAGCTGCACAAGTTGAAATTTGGGCAGAGTATCAGAGAGGAAGGCCCCAAGAGCCATCAGGTTAAAAGCGGCACACCTACCATGGGCGGTATAATGATTATTTTGTCCATTGCTATTACTGTGCTGGTTATATGTCCTTTGACATTGGAGCTGGGACTTGCTTTAGTGATAATGTTGGGGCATTTTGCCCTCGGTTTTTTGGACGATTATATCAAGGTAGTCAAGAAACAGAATTTGGGTTTGAAGGCTAAGCAGAAGCTTTTGGGACAGATTATTATTGCGGTGTTGACAGCTTATTTTGCTGGCTTGCCTACGGATTTGTGGGTTCCCTTTGCTGGCAATATAGATTTGGGTTATGGATTTTATGCCCTTCTGCTGTTTGTTTTGGTAGGTACTAGCAATGCAGTCAACCTGACTGATGGCTTGGATGGCCTGGCCTCTGGAACAGTGATTGCGGCTTCTTTGGCCTATATGGTGATTTGCCTTTGGCTGGGCAGAATGGAGCTGGCAGTATTCTGTGCTGCTATGGCGGGAGCCTGCTTGGGATTTTTGAAGTACAATTATCATCCGGCCAAGATATTTATGGGTGATACAGGGTCTTTGGCTCTGGGCGGTGCTTTGGCAGCAGTTGGTATTCTCACTCATACCGAGGTGTTATTGGCTGTTATTGGCATTATTTTTGTTTGTGAGGCCATGTCGGTTATTATACAGGTTATCTCCTTTAAGACAACTGGCAAAAGGGTTTTCCTCATGAGCCCTATTCATCATCACTTTGAGTTGAAGGGATGGTCAGAGACCAAGGTAGTAAGAACCTTCTGGTTGGGCGGTTTGCTTGGCGGCTTGGCAGGATTACTTCTTTTCAATATAGGGTAGGCAGAAAGGATCTGGCAAAATGATGGATTTTTCTCATAAGAATGTATTAGTTGTAGGTGTAGGTATTAGCGGCAATGCTGCAGCCAAGGTGGCCAAGGCTCAGGGAGCAGCCAAGGTGGTTCTCAGTGATGCCAAGTCTGAGCAGGATTTGAAATGCGATTTGACTGATGTAAAAGCAGCTGGTGTGGAATTGGTTTTTGGCCCTCAGGAGAATACTCTGCTGGACAATGTGGATATGGTTATTCTGTCTCCAGCAGTGCCTGTACGGATTCCTTTGGTGCAGGAGGCATACAAAAGAGAGATACCTGTTATCAGTGAGGTGCAGGTGGCCTATGAATTGGCAAAATCACCTATTTTGGCGGTTACTGGTACCAATGGCAAGACCACGACTGTTACCCTTTTGGGAGAATTGATGAAAACCAGATATCCTAATGCTGGTGTAGGCGGAAATATCGGCATACCTCTTTGTGAAGAGGCTCTGAAGGCTGGGGAAGATAGCTGTGTGGTGGCTGAGATTTCCAGCTACCAGATGGAGGCAACTACCAACTTCCGTCCTCATGTGGCTGTAGTTTTGAATGTTACTCCAGATCATGTGGTGCGCCATGGCAGCCTTGAGGTTTATCAGCAGATGAAGGAGAAAATGTTTGCTCAGCAGACTCCAGAGGATTATCTGGTATTGAATTATGACAATGATAAAACCAGAGACATGGCTAAGAGAGCCAAGGGACAGGTATTTTTCTTCAGCCGGTTGGAAAAGCTGGAGGAGGGTGCCTTTTTGCAGGATGGCTGGCTGACTATTCAGTGGCAGGGTCAGAACTGCCGCCTTTGTCGTGCTGATGAGCTGAAAATAAAGGGCGGACATAATATCGAAAACGCCTTGGCAGCAGCTGCAGCTGCCTTTCTGGGAGGAGCTAGAATCCCCAAGATTATTGAGGTTTTGAAGGAATTTGCTGGTGTAGAGCATCGAATTGAGCCAGTGGCTGTTATTGGCGGCGTGGCATATTATAATGACTCCAAAGCTACCAATACGGATTCAGCTATCAAGGCATTGGAAAGTTTTGATGGACATATTGTTCTGATTGCTGGCGGCGATGACAAAATGACAGATCTTACTGATTTTATGACTTTGGTAAAAGAACGGGTAGACGAGTTAATCCTAGTTGGAGATGCTGCGGCTCGCTTCAAGGAAAATGCTTTGAAGCTGGGGTATCCTGCTGAGCACATCCATGAGGTGGGATATTCCATGGAGGAGGCTGTCAAGAAGGCTCATGCTATTGCTGGTCCACCTCAGACAGTGCTGCTTTCTCCTGCCTGCGCCAGCTTTGATATGTATGATGGCTATGAGGCAAGAGGCCGTGATTTCAAGGCATTGGTCAAGGCACTGGAGAATTAAGGTCACAACAAGCAAGAGGTAGGTTATTGAAAAATATGAAGATAATAGTTTCAGGTGGTGGCACAGGAGGACATATATATCCAGCTCTCACCTTGATTCGTACATTACAGCAAAGGGTGGACAAGCTGGAGGTGCTTTATGTAGGCACCCATGCTGGCTTGGAGGCGGATATTATTCCCAAGGAGGGAATTCCCTTTGCTACAGTAGATTTGCAAGGGTTTAAGCGCAGCCTTAGTCCAGAAAATTTTCTTAGAGCTGCCAAGGCTATAAAAGGTGTTGGCAAGGCTATGGGGATTGTGCGGAAATTTCAGCCAGATGTGGTTGTTGGTACAGGTGGCTATGTATGTGGCCCTGTGCTGATGGCGGCCAGTCTGCTGGGGATTCCTGCGTTGATTCAGGAGCAGAATGTTATTCCTGGCATTACCAATAAGATACTATCAAAATTTGTCAATAAAATAGCCACTGGTTGTCAGGAGGCGAATAGTGCCTTTCCAGCGGAAAAGGTTATTTTTACAGGCAATCCTATTCGTAGGGAGGTAATGGCTCCACGACAGGAAGGAGATTACGAGGCATTTGGTCTTCGGCCTGGTCCTAGGACGATTTTGGTTTCTGGTGGCAGTCGAGGTGCTAGAACCATTAATCGTGCCATGGTGGATGTACTGAAACATTATGCAGGCCGCAGGGATGTGCAGATTCTTCATGCCACAGGCAAGGGAGAATATGATGATATCCAGCAGAGGATTGCCGCTGCTGGAGTGGATTTGCAGCAGGTAGATAATATTGTGGTGAAACCATATCTGTACAATATGCCTCAGGCCATGGCTATTGCGGATTTGGCGGTATTTCGAGCTGGAGCTACAGGCTTGGCTGAACTAACTGCCAAGGGCATACCGGCAATTTTGATTCCTTATCCATATGCGGCAGAAAATCACCAGGAGTACAATGCCAGAGCAGTGGAAAAGGCTGGTGCGGCCAAGGTAATCTTGAATAAGGATTTGACAGCTCAGATTTTGATTGAGACCATTGATAGTATGATTGGTCATCAGGATAAATTGTCTGCTATGGCGGAGGCCAGTCGTAAATTGGGCAGACCAGAGGCATCAGATACTATTAGTGAATTGATTATAGAGCTTGCCCGCAGCAAGCAATACTAATCGGAATATTGGCAGTAAAATCCCCGTGCCAAGGAAATGGAAAGACATTTTCTTGGCATAATGTAGGGGGTATAATGAATATAGCAGAAGGGAAGAATACTTTTGTTGACAGGACTGAAGAAAATACATTTTGTAGGTATTGGCGGTGCTGGCATGAGTGCTTTAGCCAAGATATTGACAGAGAAGGGGTATGAGGTTTCTGGCTCCGATGTTAAGGAGTCTGCTATGACTGGTGTATTGGCCAAGCTAGGGGCTAAAATATACATTGGTCAGAAAGCAGAGAATGTCCATGGCGCGGAAGCCATTGTGGTTTCTACGGCTATTAGAGATACTAATCCTGAGGTGGTAGAAGCAGCTCGTTTAGGTATTAAAAAGCTTCATCGTTCTGATGTAAATGCCTTTTTGATTAATAATGCCAAGGGTATTGCTGTGGCTGGTGCCCATGGCAAAACTACCACTACCTCTATGTTAGGAGTGGCGCTGGATTATGAGGGGGCTTCACCTAGTATTATCATTGGCGGTGAGGTGGATTATCTGGGCAGCAATGCCAAATTGGGCACAAGCGATTATCTGGTATCAGAGGCGGATGAAAGTGATGGTACCTTCCTGAAATATTATCCATATGTGGGAATTGTTACCAATGTTGAGGATGATCATCTGGATCACTATGGTACTATGGAAAATATTATCAAGGCTTTTACCCAGTTTTTGAATCAGGTGCGTCCTGAGGGTTTTGCTGTGGTTTGCTTTGATAACGAAAACATCCGGAATATTGTTAAGAATGTCAACACAAGATACGTATCATATGCCATTGACCATGAAGCTGATTATCAAGCTGTAAATATTGAGACTGATACAGAGGGTACGGTTTTTGAGGTAATTCACAAGGGACAGAATTTGGGAAAGGTACGTCTTAGTGTACCTGGACGTCATAATGTGCTGAATGCAATGGCTGCTATTGTAACTGGCGTTGAGCTGGGACAGACTGTGCCTGCCATGGCAGAAGGTCTTTCTATGTTCCATGGGGCCAAGCGTCGTTTCCAGACCAAGGGCAGAATTGATAATATTTGGGTAGTGGATGATTATGCCCATCATCCAACGGAAATTGCTACTACTCTGAGAGCAGCCCGCCAGACCAAGCCGGGACGACTTATCTGTGCTTTCCAGCCTCATCGCTACAGCCGGACTCAGCTTTTGCAAAAGGAATACGGCAGCTGCTTCCAGGAGGCAGATATTCTGGTTTTGACAGATGTTTATTCTGCTGGGGAGGATCCTATTCCGGGTATTAACGGAGAGCTGCTGGTTAAAGAGGTTCAGGAGCAGACAGGCAAGCAGCCTGTGTATATTCAGGACAAAAAGGATATTGCTGGTTATTTGCAGTCTATTGCTCAGCCTGGGGATTTGATTATGACCATGGGTGCTGGAGATATTGTAAAATCCGGTGAAGAGTTGGTTGAATTGTTAAAAAAATAACCCGCCTGGGCTAGATAGCAGGAGATATATTATGAAGAAGATAGTTGTAGTAATGGGGGGGCCATCCACTGAGGCAGAGGTTTCCCGTCGCAGTGGTAAGGCTATTTTGAATGCCTTGTTGGAGAAAGGATATCAGGCGGAGGCTTTGGAGTTGGATCCACCTAATTTCCCTCAGCAGATTAAGGCAAGCGGAGCAGATTTTGTTTTTAATGCTTTACATGGCAAATATGGCGAGGATGGTATTATTCAGGGAACCTTGGACATGATGGGTATACCTTATACTAGCTCTGGGGTTATGGCAGCTGCTGTAACTATGGATAAGGTTGCTACCAAGAGATTTTTTATGGCAGAGGGAATTCCTACCCCTCGTGCTCATACTTATTTCCGCTTTGAATACAACAAGCGGAATCTGGCAGAGGAGATTATTGAGGAATTTGGCGTGCCAGTGGTGGTAAAGGCATCCTCTCAGGGTTCAAGTATTGGTGTGGTTATTGTGGAAAAGCCAGAGGAGCTGAATGCAGCTTTGGAGGAGGCTTTCAAATATGATCATGAGATTTTGGTAGAGGAATTTATCAAGGGCCGTGAGCTGACTGTGGCTATTTGGGGCAATGAAGAACATCAAGAAGTCTTGCCGATTATTGAAATTACCACGGTTACTGGCCGTTATGATTATGAAACCAAATACAAGGTTGGGGCATCAAGTCATATTATTCCAGCACCTTTGCCACCGGAGGTTAGCAAGGCAGTGGAGGATATTGCCATTCGTGCTTTTGCTGTCTGTGGCTGTGTGGGGATGGCCAGAGTGGATTTTATGCTGGATGAAATGAATGAGCCTTATGCCATCGAAATCAATACTGTACCAGGTATGACGGAAACTTCTCTGGTACCTGATGCAGGCCGGGCTGCTGGTATACAGTTCCCTGATTTGTGTGCCAAAATATTGACTATGGCAGGTTATCAGGACTAATAGTGGTTATAAGGATGGATTAGCATGGACGGAAGCAAGCATAAGATTATCTCCCAAAGCTCTGTAGCTGTGATTCTTACGGGGCTGGTGGTGGTGCTTGGGGTACTGGCCTGTGCCCTTTCACCCATATTTGTTCTCAGAAATATTAATGTAAGCGGCTGCCGTTATGTGCAGCCTGAGGATGTTATCCGAATTGCCGGAGTGAGAACTGGTGAAAATCTATTTCAGCTTCAGACTGATGAAATACGCAGAAATTTGGAGAAGGATTTGAGGATAGACCAAGCGATTGTGCAGAGATCCTTTCCTAGTCAGCTGAATATAGAAATCAATGAACGGGTTCCTTTGGCGCTCATAAAATGCGATTATGGGTATTTGGAGGCTGGCAAGGATGGATTGGTTCTAGATGCCCATAGAACCCTGCGGCAGATGCCGGTGCCGATGATTAGCGGTGCCAGTGTAGCTGATTTATTTGTTGGGGATGTAATTGAGGATGAAAATATCAGAGAAGTGCTGACTTTTTTATCCATGCTGGAGGACGATAGTATACAGTCTCTTTCAGAGATAAATATTACGAATCCTCAGGATGTGCTGGTTTATGCAGGTTCTGTTCAAATTCGTTTGGGCAGTATGGAGCAGCTGCCGGATAAGGTGGACGTTACAGCCAGCGTACTCAAGGAATTGCAGCAAACAAAACATCCTATTGAATATGTAGATGCCAGATACGATGTGTATTCGGTACGCCTGCGTCAGTAAATCTATGCCCTGCTTTGAGCAGGGAAGCGTTGAGTGGAAAGGAGATATGGGAGATGAAATTTGAGAAAGGTCGACTGTCCATAGCTTGTGTTTGTATGGTTCTGGGCTTTATGCTGGCGATTCAGTTTCGTACTACCCAGGATATCAAGGATAATAGGCCTCTTCAACGTGTGGAGGTTTTGACGGAAAGGCTGCAGAAATTGGAGGATGAAAATCAGTCCTTGCAGGATGAACTAAATGATATTCGCAATAGCTCCGGGGAGGAGCATAGCCAGAAAATGGCGCAGGACATTGTCTTGCTTTCAGGCAGTACCGCTGTAGAGGGGCCTGGAATTATTATTACCATTGATGATAGTTCACAAAAAAGTACAGCAGGAGAGGATATGAATCTCTATCTGGTACATGATGAAGATTTGCTCAAGGTAATCAATGAATTGCGGGCCGCTGGTGCAGAGGCCATATCCATTAATGGCCAAAGACTTACGGCTACCTCAGAAATAAGATGTGCAGGCCCTACGGTTTCTGTTAACAATGTCCGTTCTGCACCTCCTTTTGAAATTCGCGCCATTGGCAGTATCCATGATTTGGAAAATGCCATTAATATGCGTGGAGGTGTAGCAGATACGCTGAAGGTTTGGGGCATAAATATGAAGCTGCAAACTTCAGAAAAGGTGTGGATTCCAGCCTATAAGAATCCTATTAGCTATAAATATGCCACGAAGGCGGCTAAACAGGAGGAAGGAAAATGATTCTAGCGATTTGCGGTTTGGCCTTGGGACTGGCCTTGGGATTTCTGGTGCCATGGAGTATTCCTGTAGCTTATTCCAAGCTTTTCTCTATAGCCCTTTTGGCGTCCTTGGATTCCGTTTTTGGTGGTCTGCGTGCTGCTGGTGAAGGAAATTTTGATGATAAGATTTTTATTTCCGGTTTTTTTTCTAACGCTTTGTTGGCAGCATTTCTTGTTTATGTAGGTGACCATCTGGGAATAGATTTGTATTATGTAGCTCTTTTAGCTTTGGGATTTAGAATTTTTAGTAATTTGGGACGGATTCGCCAATATCTGCTGAAAAAGCATTAAATTTTTATAGCACAATTGTGGGAAAAATGATATAATGTTAAAATGTAATACGTGTAATGGAAAATATTTAGATAAATTGTGCTGGTTGTGGAGGAATTTTCGTGGGAATTGATTTTGCAGAATTTAATGTAGATGATCTGAATACTGTTATAAAGGTTGTTGGTGTTGGCGGCGGCGGAAACAATGCTGTAAACTGCATGGTTTCCTCTGGTATTCAGGGCGTTGAATTTATTGTTATCAACACAGATGCAGAAGTTTTGGAGAAGTCATTGGCTCCTGTACGTATTCAGATTGGCCGTAAGGCTACTGAGGGTAAGGGAGCAGGTGCTCGTCCAGAGGTAGGTGCCAAGGCTGCTGAGGAGAATCGTGACGAAATAAAGGCGGCTCTGGAAGGGGCCGATATGGTATTTATTGCTGCTGGTATGGGGGGCGGTACTGGTACTGGTGCTGCACCTGTTGTGGCTGAGTGTGCTAAAGAGATTGGTGCCCTTACTGTGGCAGTTGTTACCAAGCCGTTTCGTTTTGAGGGCCTGATGCGTGGACGTCGGGCTGAGGATGGTGTAGCCAAGTTATCTCAGCATGTAGATAGTATCATTACCATCCCTAACGAAAAGCTGCTGAGCATAATTGACAGAAATACATCCTGTACTGAGGCATTCCGTGCGGTAGATGATATTCTGCGTCAGGGCGTACAGAGTATTGCGGATCTGATTAATGAATCAGGTTTTATCAATGTTGACTTTGCTGATGTGGAGACCATTATGAGTGATGCTGGTGCTGCTCTGATGGGTATTGGTGAGGGCACTGGTGATAACGCCTGCCTGGAGGCAGTTAAGGCTGCTGTAGGATCTCCACTTTTGGAGGTTTCTGTTCAGGGAGCTAGAAGCGTTATTATTAACTTCAAGGGTGTGGAATCTCGCTTGAGTATGGCAGAAATGACTGAGGCCAGTGAGGCTATTAGAGAGGCTGCCCATGTAGATGCAGAAATCGTCTGGGGTGTCTCTGTAGATGAAAGCATGGGCGACAAGATTTTGGCTACTGTTGTTGCTACCCGCTTTGATGATAATGCGGCTCAGCAGCCTAGCCAGCCAACAGATGCTCATCAGTTCTTTGGAACTCAGCCAGCCAACAGCAATCAGCAGGCTGGTAATGGCATGCGCAATTCTACCTTTGGCAATAATAATGACAAGGGTATGCCAAATCAGGATTTCTTTACTGTTAACAATATTGATATTCCTGTATGGATGCGTAAGTAAGGAAAATTCATATGCTGTAGAACTACAGTATAGAAACAAGTTGAAATCCTGTAGGGTTGCCTACAGGATTTTCTTTTGAATATGGGAGTGATAAGGATGAGGAGATATACAATATTGCTCATAACCTCCTTTGTGATTATGCTGGGAGTTATTACAGGTACCATGTATATATCCGGTACAGGTTCCCATAAGGAAAATAACAGCCTGTTAGGGGAAATTACAGTTTACACCACCTTGCCAACGGAAAATGTCAGTTATTTGGCAGAGGCCTATGAAAAAAATTACCATGTCAAGGTAAATTTTATGCCCATGTCTGAGGATGATATAGTTAAGCAAATGCAGAAGCCAGGCAGAGGAGATATGGTTTTGACAGATAGCCGTATTCTGCGGCGGGCAGCTGGCGAAGGCTGGGTGGTGCCCTATGGCTCTCTGCATGGGGATTCTGTCAGCAACAAGCTAAAGGATCCAAATGATTACTGGACCGGCACCTGGTATGATCCTGTGGTATTCTGTGTCAACAGGGATTATATGCAGCGGACAGCCAATTTTCCTTTAGGCTGGCAGGATTTGGCGGAGCAATCAGATATCCGCATTGGCATTACAGACTTTTTGGCAGCAGAAAGTGCGGCTAATTTGTATTTCTTCCTTACAGCCCAATTTGGGGAGGAGAAAACTCTGGCCATGCTGCAGCAGATTCACCCTCATGTGGTGCAATATGCCAAATATTTATCTACCCCGGTCCGTATGGCAGGTATGGGAGAGGTGGATATAGCGGTAGCTGTACAGAGTGAAATTTTGCGCTATATAGAGGATGGCTATCCTTTGAAGATAATCCATCCTGCCGAGGGAACCGCCTATATGCTAACTGGCACAGGCATCCTTCTGGATGCGCCTCACGGGGAGCAGGCCAAGAAATTTGCCGATTGGCTGTTAACAGATGAAGCCATGCTGGTTTTGCAGACCAATAAATTTTATTTTATTC
>CAKPVW010000048.1 GCA_934196075.1 uncultured Anaerovibrio sp. | reverse complement strand
TGCTCCAACTGTGGCTATGTATGCACTGGCAAGGAGGCTCCAGAGGAGTGCCCTGTATGTGCTCATCCTCAGTCCTACTTTGTGGTTTTGGACGAAACCTATAAGAGATAACAAGGTGTCCGATGCCCCAACTTCTATAGGTGGCGTAATGGGGTTATAATATTTTGGCAACTAAAAGACCAATTGCCTTATACATGATGACAGTAACAGAGGCTGGTGCTGTCATCATGTTTTATTTTGCAAAAAAATAGCTATGCCATCAATGTGACATAGCTATCTTAGCCCTTTAAAATTTATTTCTTTTTGCCTTCGTCCTTAGCTTTGGCTTTTTCCTCGGCGTTTTTCTTTTTGGCAGCAGCCTTTTCAGAAGCCCGCTTTTCCTGTTCACGCTTGGCATAATCCACGCTGAGACTGGCCATCTTGTGCTTGAGGCTCATCATAGGATGCTTTAGAAGCATTCCCTTGGTGGAGCTGGACATAATAGTCATAAATTCCTTGCTCTGCTTGGCACCAAAGCACATAATCTCACAGCGGTCACAGATTGGCTTGGTGATGCCATATGGACAGCGATTAATCTTGGTCATAACAGTAGCCAGCAGGGCTGTACATTTTGGACAAAGCTTTTCGCCACTGGTATTGTGATGCTTATTGCAATAAACACCAAAGGTTTTTTTGATATTGGCCTTTTCCTGAGGAATAGTGTTTTTTACCTCAGGCTGTTTCTTTTTTGGTAAAAATCTGTCAAAAATACTCATCTAACTTCTCCTTTATATATATGCATAATCAATATGCTGTATGTGTCTATGTGTAAATTGTACTTTGAAATCTTCATAATTGCAAATTTTTTATTGCATTTATGGTTGGATAAGTCTATAATGCAATTCATAGATGTGCTAAAAATACAAAGATACAAAGACAGTGTACATTGGGGGCGGATGGCACATTTTGCGTCCTATGCAGTCTGAATACGGACTGTTCCTGCCATCATGTTGGATTATGCCTAGAAAATGGCAGTGAAAATGTCCTATGAGGGCCGCATTTTGTACATTGCACAGGGAAGCCGCAAGGGACCTTGTGAGAAGAATAGGAGTTGTTATGAAAAGCTTTCGTTTAACTGAAGAAGAAATGGTATATCTGGCAGACAGATATCCAACCCCCTTTATGGTGGTCTCTTTGGACAGAGTGGAGAGAAATTATCGTTATCTTCGGGAGAGATTGCCTCGTGTAAAGGTTTTTTATGCGATTAAGGCCAATTCTGAACCAGCCATTCTGCAGCGCATGGCTGCTTTGGGGTCGAATTTTGATGTGGCTTCGATAGGGGAGATACGCCTGCTGGCTTCCTTGGGAGTGCCGGGCAGCAGAATGATATACGCTAATCCTGTGAAACCAGCCTGGGATATTGTTGAGGCGACCAAGATTGGTGTGGACAAATATACCTTCGATGATGAAAGCGAAATACAAAAGTTGGCGGCAGGTGCCCCTGGAGCTCGTGTATTAGTGCGGGTACAGGTGGAAAATGAATCTGCTGTAGTAAATCTTAATGAAAAGTTCGGGGTAGTGCCTGGCAAGGCATTATCTCTTTTGCATAAAGCTCAGGAGGCTGGTCTGGTGCCAGCAGGTATCTGCTTTCATGTAGGAAGCCAGTCCCTGAAGTCAGAGGCTTATGGCAGGGCACTGCAGCTATGCCGCAGGCTTTTTGATGAAGCTCAGCAGCAGGGCATGAAGCTGACGGTTCTGGATATTGGCGGCGGTCTGCCTATCCCTGAAATTGGACAGCCAGAACCAAATCTGGAGGTCATGACGGCAGATATTGGTTATCATTTGGATAATTTATTTCCAGATGTAGAAATCTGGTCTGAGCCAGGCCGTTATATGTGTGGTACAGCTGTAAATTTGGTGGCACGGGTTATTGGTACCAAGCTTAGAAATGGGCAGCCATGGTATGTGTTGGACGATGGCATGTATGGCAGCTACAATGGCTTGGTCTTTGACCATTGGACTTACAAGCTGGAATTTTGCCGTCAAGGAGAAAAAGTGCCTTCTGTTTTTGTAGGGCCTAGCTGTGATTCAATTGATGTGGTGGCACGGGATTATCCAGCACCAGCCCTGCAGGTAGGGGATTTGGTATTGAGTCCTGAAATGGGATCCTATAGTTCCTCCGCAGCTACAGGTTTCAATGGTTTTCAGCCAGCTAAAACCATTGTTTATGAAGATAATATAGCAGCGGCAGAAAATATTTCTGCTATGGCGCGCTGAAAATCTACAGGCTCTCTAACAGGGGGCCTGTTTTTGTGGGAAAAATTCTCTAAATTATGGTCTTTTCTACTGTTAAAAGAAAAATATTTTGCTTAATTATTCTTGATAATGTACAATAAAATGGAATGGGTGATTTTTTTTGTAATGCGGGAGAATAGGGTATGGCACTTTCAAATGATTTAGATATGGACAAGCAAAGTGAAAAACTGCTTAGGGATGCTTTTCAAAATACTGTAGAGGCTATGGAAAACAGTAAGGGGCAGATTTACGAAATATATGAAAATACCAAAAGAGATGTGGATGCCTCTACTGTTATGCTGAAGGAGCTGAAGGAAGAAACCCGCAAGCTTCAGGATGAGGTAGATGTGCTGGTGCATTGTGAGCAGCAGGAAAAGCAGCGGCTGGTAAAGGTGAGCAGTAATTTTGCGGATTATTCGGAGGAAAAAATTCGCGCTAGTTACGAAGCGGTAAAGGATGTTCAGGTGAAGCTGGCTTTGGCCAAGGAGCAGGAGTATCAGTCTCGCCGGCAGCGGGATCGTCTGGAAATGAGATTGCGGGGGATGGAGCAGACCCTGATGATGGCAGAGCGTTTGGCCACCAAGCTGGGGACGGTGGTAGGTTATCTGACCTCTCAGATTAGCAACGTAGTGGCTCAGATGGATATTGCCTCCAAGAACAAATTTTTGGGTGTGCAGATAATCAAGGCTCAGGAGGATGAACGTCTGCGGGTGTCCCGAGAAATACATGATGGGCCGGCTCAGGAGATGGCTACCTTGGTTTATCAGGCTTCTATCTGTGAGCGTCTGGTAGATACTCATCCAGAGGAGGCCAAGAAGGGACTTCAGGAGCTGAGACGGCAGATTCGTCATTGCCTAGGCAATGTACGGCAGATTATTTTTGATATGCGGCCTATGTCTTTGGATGATTTGGGCTTGGTGGCAGCTTTGCGGCAGCTGGTTGGCAAATTGGCAGAGCGTCAGAGTCTAAGAGTAGAATTTTCAGTCAGGGGTAAGGAAATTCCTTTGGAAAAGCATGTGGAGGTTACTCTTTTCCGCATTATCCAGGAGGCCCTGGGAAATATACAGAGGCATGCTCAGGTAGAAGAATGTGCTCTGAGACTGCTCTATAGTCAAGGCAATCTTTCCATTTTGGTGGCAGATGAAGGTGAAGGCTTTGACGTAGATTCTGTAGAGGAGAATCGCAATAAGGCTGAAGGGGATGGCCACTTTGGCATTTTGGGCATGGAGGAAAGAGCCAAGCTTATAGGAGCTTCCTTTAGTATTATATCCAAACCAGGAGAGGGCACCAAGGTTCATATCAAGCTGCCATGTCCGGTGATTTGATGATGAAACAGCTAAATAAACAGTTTACGGCACCGATTTCCAAGGCAATGGAGGCATATGCAGGGGACGGTGCCCTTGCTTTTCATACTCCCGGTCATAAGCAGGGATTGGGTGCCCATCCATTGCTAAAGCATTTGATTACAGAGGCAGGGCTGCGGCAGGAGGTTTCTCTCATGGAGGAATTGGATGACCTGCATGAGCCTGCTGGATGTATCAAAGAAGCTCAGGAGCTGGCAGCAGAGCTATGGGGAGCTAGAGAAAGCCTTTTTGTAATTAATGGTACTACGGGAGCCATTCAGGCAATGATTGCAGGGTGTTTGTCTCCAGGAGACAAGGTGCTGGTGCCCCGCAATGCCCATCGTTCCATTATGGGAGGCATTATTTTGGCTGGGGCAGTGCCTATATATATTCAGCCAGAGATAGATACTAAATTGGGGATCGCTATGGGGCTAAGTGTGGCAGCGGTGAAGCAGGCTATCAAGGCTCATCCTGAGGCCAAGGCTCTCATAGCAGTTTATCCTACCTATTATGGCTTTTGCTGTGATTTGGGCCGGATCGCGGATTTGGTTCACAGGGCAGGTATGCTGCTGCTGGTAGACGAGGCTCATGGGGCTCATTTGCGTTTTGGCAAGGATTTGCCTAAACAAGCCATTGAGCTTGGGGCGGATGTGGTGGCTCAGAGCACCCACAAGCTTTTGGGCTCCATGACTCAGACTTCGATGCTGCATATGGGCAGCGACAGGGTGAAGGCGGAACGTATTCGACAGACGGCTAGTCTTTTGCAATCCACTAGTCCCAATCAGTTATTATTGGCCTCTCTGGATATTGCTAGATTGCAAATGGCCCAAGAAGGGGCACAGCGGGTAGATAGGGCAGTGGCTCTGGCCCAGTGGCTGCGGCAGAGAATTAATGAGATTCCGGGGCTGTATTGTCCCGGTAAGGAAGTTTGGGAAGACAGTCAGCTGTTGGCTGGTGGTCAGGAAATATCAAATGATAGCATGGGAGCTGTGGCCTTGGATTGGACCAAGATTACAGTCAATTTGGCAGGTCTGTCTATTTCTGGTCAGGAAGCGGAGCTGCTGCTGAGACATCAGTGGAAGGTTCAATGCGAGCTATCAGATCCGAGAAATTTGTTATTTATTATTTCTATGGCAGATACGCAACGGGAAGCAGATAGATTGCTGCAGGTATTGCAGGAGCTGGCAGGTAAGTATCAGAAGCCTGTGGAAATAAAGTCATTACAACAGCGGGAGACTGGCTCGGCTAAGGAATCAGTTAGTCAGGTGGAGGCTAAGCCAGCTAATATGGCAGAAATGCCTGTGGCCATTCAGAGAATTAATCCTCGGCAGGCTTTTTTTGCTTCGGTAAGGACAGTGGCCTTGGAGGAGGCTGTTGGCTGTATTGGAGCAGAGACTATAGCCTTTTATCCACCGGGGATTCCAGTGTTGTGTCCCGGTGAGGAGATTACGAAGGAATTAGTGGCGTATATTCGCTATTATCAAGGTCAGGGTATGCGCATATCTGGAGCTGTGGACAGTGCCCTGCAAAGGATCCGGATTTGTCAGGAGGAGTGAAAGTTTGATGCAGAAAAAAGGCAAGCTGATTACCATAGAGGCTGGAGATGGCTCTGGCAAGGCCACTCAGACCAAGGCCCTTTATGAGAGACTTTTGGCAGAGGGATATAGGGTTCTCAAGGTGGAATATCCTGATTATCAATCGGAATCTTCAGCCTTGGTACGGATGTATCTAGGGGGAGAATTTGGTCAGCAGGCAGAAAATGTCAGTGCCTATGGGGCGTCCAGCTTTTTTGCCGTGGATCGTTATGCCTCCTATCTCTTGAAATGGCGTCAGGCCTACGAGGCAGGCTGGATTATTTTGGCAGATAGATATACCACCTCCAATATGGTTCATCAGGCAGTCAAACTCAGGAATCCAGTGGAACGGGAAGAATTTCTTGCTTGGCTGTGGGATTTTGAATTTGGCAAATTACAGCTGCCGGTACCAGATAAGGTAATATATTTGGATATGCCGCCAGAGATTAGTGATGAGCTGATTAGCAGCCGGGCGGCGCAGGATGCTAGTCGTCAGAAGGATATCCACGAAAAGGATGTGGCCTATCTTCATGCTTGTCACAGAGCTTATAATGAGATAGCCGATAAATATGGTTGGACCAGAGTGCTATGTGCTCAGCAGGGAAAGTTGCGAACCGTGCAGGCTATCCATGAGGATGTCTATCAGGCTGTAAAGGAAATATTGAGGAACGAAAATGATTAAGGAAGTTTTAGTTGTTGAAGGAAAAATGGATGTAGTGGCCATCGACAAGGCTGTGGAGGCAGACTGTATTATTACAGAGGGCTTTAATCTCAAGCCTCAGGCTTTGGATTCCATTGAAAAGGCATATAAAAAGCGAGGCATTATTATTATGACGGATCCGGATTCTGCTGGAGAGCGGATTCGCCGTTTTTTGACCAAGAGATTTCCAGAGGCTAAGCACGCTTTTATTCCCAAGGAAGATGCTACAGCCAATAATGATATAGGTATAGAGCAGGCATCTCCCGAGGCTATTCGTACCGCCTTGGCCAAGGTGAGAACCATGGACTGGGAGCCAACCAACAATTTTACTGGGGCGGATTTAATACAGGCAGGTATTAGCGGTTCCCCAGCAGCTAGTGAAAGACGGGCTAAGCTAGGGGCTGTACTTGGCATCGGCTATGCCAATGCCAAGACTTTTTTACAGCGCTTGAATCATTACGGTATTACCCGGCAGGAGTTTCAGCAGGCTGTGTCAGAGCTGGATAAATAGAGGGAAATTGAAAAATTTGTGAAAGGTAGAGATATATGACTGAGAATGTAAAGACGCCTCATCCGGTAATTGCCAATCCTCAGGTTACCAGGCATATTATGAAGGCTTTTAACCTGAGGGCAGCCAAAAAGCTGGGGCAGAACTTTCTGGTGGATGCAGGTATAGTGCAGGGCATTGTAGATGCCGCAGGAGCTGGGCCAGAGGATAATATACTAGAAATAGGGCCAGGTATTGGCACATTGACACAGGGGTTGGCTGAATCTGGTGCCCAAGTAACTGCTGTAGAGTTGGACAAGAAGCTGCCCGCGGTATTGGCTCATACTTTGGAGGGCTATGACAATGTTACTATTGTGCCGGGGGATATTCTCAAGGTAAATATTCCAGAGCTTATGGGCAACAAGCCTTTTAAGGTAGCGGCCAATCTGCCCTATTATATTACCACCCCTATTTTGATGGCTTTGCTGGAGCAGCATCTGCCTATTTCCATTCTGGTTACCATGGTACAGAAGGAAGTGGCTTTGAGAATGATTGCCCAGCCAGGCAGCAAGATTTATGGTGCTTTGTCTGTAGCAGTACAATATTATACCAGACCTCATATTGCTTTTGATGTACCGCCAAGATCCTTTATTCCGGCACCAGAGGTAGACTCTGTGGTTATTGTCTGCGATGTACGGGAAAAGCCGGCTGTAGAGGTTAAAAGTGAAAAAATGTTTTTCCGGGTAGTCAAGGCGGCCTTTGGTCAGCGGCGGAAAACAATGGCCAATGCCCTCAAGGGAGCAGGCTTCTTGCAGGAGGACATTAAGGCTGCTTTTGAAAAATGTGGCTTGGATAGCAGTCGGCGGGGAGAAACCTTCTCTTTGGAGGAATTTGGTATTTTAGCAGATGCTTTTGTACAGGAATAAAAAACTTAGCAGGTGTAGATAAATTTGGTGCGTAATTAGCTAAAAGGAGAGGATTAGCATGGCAAAGGTGGAGTATGCACCTCAGGGTGTTTGTGCCCGCTTGATGAAATTTGAGGTAGAGGACGGCAGGCTGCACAATCTTAGAGTGCTGGGAGGCTGTAATGGCAATTTGCAAGGTATCGGCAAACTGACTGAGGGGATGGAGCTGCAGGAGATTATCCGCAGGTTGGAGGGAATTCGTTGTGGAGCCAAGCCTACCTCCTGTCCAGATCAGCTGGCCAAGGCTCTGAAGCAGTATTTGGAGGGGGATGGAGAGCAATGATATTCGACAATCATTCTCATACAGAATTTTCCTCTGATTCTCAGATGACCTTGCAGGAGGCCATGGAAGCTAGGGAAAAGCTGGGGATAGGCCTGATGCTGACAGAGCATTTTGATTATGATTATGTTAATACCAGGAACTACAAGGATAGGGATTTCCGGTTCGAGCCTAAGGAATATTGGCAACAGTATGGCAATCAGCGAGGGGATAATCTGAAGCTGGGGGTAGAGGTAGGTATTACTGATACCTGTTTGAAGGCCAATCAGGAATTTGTGGCTCAGGCTCCCTTTGATTTGGTGATAGGCTCTATACATATTATTGATTTCATGGATTTGTATTACGAGGATTTTTATCAGGGCAAATCCAAGGAGGAAGCCTATGGTATTTATTTGCGGGTAATGGCTCGGGAGCTGGCAAGACATTCCTATGTTGATGTGCTGGGGCACATTGACTATATATGTCGTTATGCACCCTATGAGGATAAAAATATTACCTATGGACAATTCCACGAGGAAGTGGATGCTGTGCTGAGGATAGCTTTGGAAACAGATACTATTATGGAGCTGAATACTAGACGTCTAGGAGATAAGCAGGCGGCGGAGAAGTTGCTGCCTATTTATCAGCGCTATCGTACTCTAGGGGGACGTTATGTATCTTTGGGCTCTGATGCCCATACAGCAGAGAATATAGGTATGAATTTCAAGGTAGCTCTGGAGCTGGCAGAGGCCGCAAAACTGCAGCCAGTAACCTTTACCCAGCGCAAAATGCAGCTTTGCAAATAAGGGCAATAAAAAACAGCGGGGATTTCCCGCTGTTTTTGGGTGCAAATTATTTTATTTGTCCTCCATTAAAAGCTGGCTTGGGTCGAAGCGAAGCTGGAAGCACAAAGCAGTCAGCTCCCTTCCGTCTAGAGCACTAAGAATAAAATCAGGCTCCTGTTCAGCAACCTCCACTATCATAGGAGTAGTAAAGAGGCGATGATTGCCATCAGCGAACAATATCAGACGGGGATATTTGGTCATGCCGATTTTGATGGATTTGACAATACCGTAGCCCATGGCGGTTTTCAGCACTGTACCTGTTGGATAAAGTGCCACATGATTAAAGAAAAGGGACAGCAGAGCCGGATCAAATTGTTTGCCGGAGCATCTGGTCATAATCTTATAAGCAATATGAGGGGCATAGGCCTTTTTATACGGTCTTTGGGTTGTCAGGGCATCATATACATCGGCGATAGCTACAATCCGGGAAAAATCACTAATATCTTCTCCACGAAGATGTTGAGGATAGCCATTGCCATCCAAATGTTCATGGTGCTGGAAGGCAATATCCGCTATAACCTTGGCATTGAAGCGATGGTCCTGAATCTGCATGAGTCTGTTATAGCCACAGAGAGGATGCTGGCGGATACTATCGAATTCATCCTGACTTAGTGCTGATGGCTTGTTGAGAATCTGCTTGGCCACATCCAACTTGCCAATGTCATGGAGCAATCCACCAGTGGTAATAGTGAGGATATCCTTTTTGGGAAAATGACACAATATGCCCAGCATGGCTGACAGAGCTGCTACATTGACTGAATGAGCAAAGGTGTAGTCATCATAAAGACGGATATCTGTCATTTGCACTAGATTCTCTGGCTTGTCAATTAGGTCCGTAATAATAGACTCCGAAACAGTTAGCAAAGGGGAAACTTCGGTTGTTTCCTCCTCCTGTAATCTGGAGTAGGTGTCAAAAACCTGATGAATGGCATTGACTCTAGTTTCTTCTTTGATAATATCCTCAGGAGGCAGGAGAGCAATATTGGGATCTACTGAGGTGACCGTTACATCAGGAACCCCTATTTTGCGCAGCCTATCAATATATTGCTTGTTTAACTTGGTGCCTCGAGTTAGATAGCTGGCTCCTTGACGATTGTAAATGCTTTGGGCGGTAGTCATACCGTCCTTTAGTCGACTAACGGGTAATTTTATCATGGCGTTCACATACCTCGTATACATATATCTGTGTCTATATAATATCGTATTTCCACAAAAAAATAAATAGAAATATACAAAAATAGCATGGAAAAATTATTGATAAATGCAAATATTTTAGCATTAGCAATTGTCTACTGACAAATAAGGCATAACCCATTCCTAATGTGGTAAGGAATAAGAGTTATGCCTTATTTGCTTTGTAGATTTATGTTGCTAAATCAGTCATAGCTGACTGGAAAACACAAGTTTTATTAGGTACGGAATACCTTCAGCTGTTCCTGCAAGCGCTTGGCCATATCTGCCAGCTTGGTGTTTTCGTTGGCAAGTTCGTGCATGGTGGCGGACTGTTCCTCAGAGGCGGCAGAAACCTGCTGGGTTTCGCCGGCAATCTTGTTGCTATCCTGGCTTACACTGTCAGCAGCCTGAACTACATAATCAGACTGGGCAGAAACCTGCTTGATGTGGTCCGCAACTTTGGTCATCTGGTCTACCATGCTGTCTACCATGCCAGTTACCTGACCAAATTCATCCATGGCTTCCTTGACAACTTCGGAGCCCTGACGGACGCCATCGTTACCATGGTGCATGGCCTCAACAGCTTTCTTGGTTTCTTCCTGAATGGTGCCGATAAGCTCAGCGATATGCTGGGCTGCATCCTGAGAGTTTTCTGCCAGCTTGCGGATTTCTTCAGCAACTACAGCAAAGCCACGGCCATGCTCACCTGCTCTAGCAGCCTCAATGGCGGCGTTAAGAGCCAGCAAATTGGTCTGACCGGAAATATTAACGATGGTTTCTACAATTTGGCCAATTTCCTCGGAGCGGCGGCCCAAGGTATCTACCTGATCTGCAGAGGTGTTAACCATGGTTTCAATGCGATCCATATGCTGGCTAATCACATGGATGCCTTCAATGCCCTGTGTAACAGTAGTGCCAACCTCATTGGCTTTGTCAGCAGTCTGTTTGGCCAAATCCGCTACATTATTGACACCGCCAATAATATTGTCTATGGCAGAGGAGGCGGTATCTACATTTCTGTTCTGAGACAGGGAAAGCTCCGCAATATCGTTAATAGATACAGCAATGGAATTAACTACCTGAGCAGATTCATTAACGCCAGTGGACATGGTCTCAGCAGAATGGGTCAGCTCATTGGTAATCTTCTGGATTTCGGAGGTGATGCCTCTTATCTTGCCCAGGGTATCATTGTAGGAGCTGGCAATTTTGCCAAACTCATCTTGAGTATCATAATCCAGATTAACGGTCATATCCCCGTGGTATACCCGCTGGGATACATCCAGGAACTGGGACAGGAAGCCCCCAATGAGATGATAGAAGTAGTAGCCGATGCCTACCGTGAGCAGGGCAATAATTAAAATTACCACAATGGTGGTAGTTCTGGCACTTTCGTAAATAGCATGAGAAGCAGCTACCTTATCCTGAGCATCCTTCAGCTCCAGTTCTCCCAGCTCTGTGGTATTCTTATCAAGATTGTGATAGTCCTGATACATTTCGTTCATCATATAGTCATAGGCTGCTGAGGTGCCTTGGGCCCGGAGAATACTGGTAACTTTGTCACCGTGATTTTTGGTTTTGGCCCAATTAGCCTGGGTTTCCTGCATTTTTTCTGTGAAGTAAATACCGTCAGCCAGCTCTGGCAGAATCTTGTCAATGGTGGCAGTGGCCTTCTGAAGATCAGCAGCAGCAATATTTTTTTTGTTTTCATCATCTGCATCCAGCATTTTGTACATGGCGGCCTTGTATTCCGAGACAGCCACATTCAGGTCATCGGCCTGCTTCATATATTTCAAGGCACTGGTTTCGGCGTCACTGGCTGCTGATTGCATATTGGACATGGATATCAAGGCATAGATGCCCAAAAATACAATCATCAAAACCATAGCCAAATAGCTGAGGCCCAATTTCATACGAACTCCCATAATAATACACTCTCCTTACAATTACCTATAAAACCGGTTTGACAATATTTCACCAGTACATATCTGGCTCAAACTCCACACATCCTATTTAAATGGTTTTTGTCCTGGAATCTGGTTGGCCATAGTTTTTCCTATGGTTGTTTTGAACAGAAGCTTAGGACGAAAAAACTATAAAATGAAGAACGTGGACACATCTTTTTTCGCAGATTATGATAACATAATATACTGTTGAAATCAATAAAACTACTATAATATTTTTGCAAATTTTAGGTAATTTTTAAGAGAAAAAATATAGTATAAATATCCTTTATGCTGTGGCAAATAAATAAAGACCTAGTTTATTTCACAGGTGAAAAAACTAGGTCTTTACTATATATTAGGTTTACGAAAAGGCGAAGAAAAAATATATCAGGTGCGGAATACCTTTAGCTGATCCTGCAAGCGCTTAGCCATATCGGCCAGCTTCAGGTTTTCATTGGACAGTTCCTGCATGGTGGCTGACTGTTCCTCAGAGGCAGCAGAAACCTGCTGGGTTTCGCCAGCAATCTTATCGCTATCCTGACTAACGCAGGTGGCAGCTTCAATAACCTGATCGGACTGGGCAGAAACCTGCTTGATATGTTCCGCAACCTTGCCCATCTGGGCTACCATATTATCTACCATACCAGTTACCTGACTAAATTCTGCCATGGATTCCTTCACAACCTCAGAGCCTTGACGAACACCTTCATTGCCCTGGTGCATAGCATTAACAGCCTTCTTGGTTTCCTCTTGAATGGTGCCGATAAGCTCCGCAATATGCTGGGCTGCTTCCTGAGAGTTTTCTGCCAGCTTGCGAATTTCTTCCGCTACTACCGCAAAGCCTCGGCCGTGCTCACCTGCTCTAGCGGCCTCAATGGCAGCGTTGAGAGCTAGGAGATTGGTCTGACCAGAAATATTTACAATGGTTTCTACAATCTGGCCGATTTCTTCGGAACGATGACCTAAATTGTTTACCTGATTGGCTGAGGTGCTAACCATGGTTTCAATGCGATCCATATGCTGATTAATAACATTAATACCCTTGATACCCTGAGTAACGGTGCTGCCAACCTCAGTGGCATTGTCGGCAGTATGCTTGGCCAAATCAGCTACCTGATTGACGCCGTTAATAATATTGTTCAATGCATTGGAAGCTCTATCTACATTTTTGTTCTGAGACAAGGAAAGACCAGCGATGTCATTAATGGATTCGGCAATAGAGGTAACAACCTGAGCGGATTCGTTAACGCCGGTAGACATGGTTTCGGCAGAACCTGTCAGCTCATTGGCAATCTTCTGAATCTCGGAGGTGATGCCTCTTATCTTAGACAGAGTGTCATTGTAGGAATGGGCAATCTTGCCAAATTCATCTGGGGTATCATAGTCCAGGTTGATGGTCATATCTCCATTATATACTCGCTGGGAAACCTCTAGGAATTTGGCAAGGAAGCCTCCGATCAGCAGGTAGAAATAGTAACCAATGCCTACAGTTACCAAAGCGATTATTATCAACACAATAATAGTGGTGGTTTTGGCACTTTCGTGAATCTCCTGAGCTTCTGCCACCTCATTTTGAGCTTTCTCCAGCTCCATAGTGGCCAGCTTTATGGTGTTGTCTTCCATATTCTTGTAGCGGCCGGCTACTTCAGCCATAAGATAGTCATAGGCTGCCGCAGAGCCAGATTCCTGCAAAATCACAATGGCCTTGTCACCATGCTGCTTGGTATCTGCCCAGTTGTTCTGAATCTCATTCATCTCATCCTTGAAGGCAATGCCATCAGCTGCCTCAGCCATGGCTTTGTCCACCTCGGCAGTGGCCTGCTTCATTTCCGCAATAGAGGCGGATTTCTTCTGGTCTGTATCCGCACTTAGCAGTTTGAACATATGAGCCTTGTAGCCAGTAACAGCTACATGAAGATTATCAGCCCGCTTCATATACTTTAGGGCACTGACCTCGGCATCTCCAGCAGCCTGTTGCATATTGGACATAGAAAACAGAGCATAAATCCCTAAAAACACAATCATCAGAACCATAGCCAAATAGCTTAGACCCAATTTCATACGAACACCCATAATAGCACTCTCCCTTTTAATATGCGTAAAATTAATGGACAACGATCTCCATAGAGATAGACCATCGTATTCTCAGATATGAATACGGTATGCACATCTAAGCCGTACAATATACCCAATATTTTCTAGTACAGCTAGCTCCCTATTGTGCACATAGGACGGACTATCTCCTCCTTATACACCAAAATTACACTATATTTTTATGGGAGAATCAACCTATAAATTAAAATTTTTGTAAAAGTTATATAATTTTTTAGGACTAATAAGAGGTGAATATATTTGTTTGTCAGAAAAATTAGAAGTTGGTATAGCCAGAAAAGACATAATCCCTTTGCTATGCAAAATGCAAAAGGACTATGTCTTTTCATTGATTTTTAATGTAATTTTAGTCCAAGGACTATTGTCCTCCTGGGGGGGACGATCAGGTACGGAATATCTTCAGCTGCTCCTGCAAGCGCTTGGCCATATCTGCCAGCTTGGTGTTTTCGTCTGCCAGCTGGTGCATGGTGGCGGACTGCTCCTCAGAGGCAGCGGAAACCTGCTGGGTTTCGTTGGATATCTTGTCGCTATCCTTGCTGACACTGGTGGTAGCATCTACTACATAACCGGATTCCTCAGAAACCTGCTTGATATGCTGGGCCACCTGAGCCATCTGATCTACCATATTGTCTACCATGCCGCCAACCTGACTAAATTCCTCAGTGGCTTTCTTGACAACCTCGGCGCCCTGACGAACACCTTCGTTGCCATTGTGCATGGCTTCCACGGCCTTTTTGGTTTCCCCCTGAATGGTGCCGATAAGTTCCGCAATATGCTGGGCTGCCTCCTGAGAGTCCTCCGCCAGCTTACGGATTTCCTCGGCTACTACAGCAAAGCCCCGGCCATGCTCACCGGCTCTAGCAGCCTCAATAGCGGCGTTGAGAGCCAAGAGATTGGTTTGACCGGAAATGTTAACGATGGTTTCTACAATCTGACCGATTTCCTCAGAGCGGCGACCTAGGGTATCTACCTGCTGGGCAGAGGAACTTACCATCGTTTCAATGCGGTCCATATGCTGAGCAATAGTGTTAATACCATTCAGGCCCTGACTAACAGTGCTGCCAACATCGCTGGCCTTTTCGGCTGTTTGCTTGGCCAAATCTGCCACATTGTTTACGCCGCTGACAATATTGTCCAAAGCGGAGGCGGCAGTATCTACATTTTTGTTCTGAGAAATGGACAACTCTGCTATATCGTTAATGGATACAGCAATGGAATTAACAACCTGGGCAGATTC
>CAKPVW010000047.1 GCA_934196075.1 uncultured Anaerovibrio sp. | reverse complement strand
TTTATATAGCGCGAGCGTGCCGGGAAGGGTATTTGCCATGCCTCAGTAAATAGTATTATGAATAATCCGTCAGACCTGCAAATCAGAATTTATCTAAAAACGCCGTGAAACCCCTGCTTTTAGGCATGGGGCGTGTCAATAGGCTAATCAATACAAACTATAACGAGGTGTCCGATGTACCCCACCTCTATAGGTGGCGGGAGGCTGTGCTAATGACAGGGTGGAGCTAATATCTCCACCCTCGTCGAAACCCCATTGAAAGAAAATGCAAGGGCATTTTCTTTGAATAATCTAGGGGTTATAATGAGAAGGCTGTCTGGTTTAGGACAGCTTTTTTGTTGGAAAAAATAAGATTTTAATGATATTTTAAGAAAGATATTATAAACTAGAGTGGTAAAATTTGTATGGTAGAATGAAAATCTTCACCCTAAGGATGGTGTTTTTATGAAAAAAGCAAATCTTATACTAGGAGCTTTGCTGCTGACTGGCAGTTTGCTAGCCCCAATGCCTACAGGTAGTTGTATGGCATTGTCACTGGATGAGGCTGTAGATATGGCAATAAAGAACAACCCAGATGTATTGATTACCCAGCTAGGAGAGGAAAAGGCTCGAGCAGGTCTGAAACAGGCTAGAGGACAAAATAGTATTAGCTGGACAGCCGGTTCCACCTTTGGCAGATCTGATAACAATAATCTTGGCTGGAATAACAGTAATAATAATAAAATTTCAGCCTCCTTGCCCATTTATTCCGGAGGTGTAAATCAGAATAATATTAAAAGCAGTGAACTGGATGTAGATATAGCCAAGCTGCAAACGGAAAGAAAATGGGAGACTACTCAGCTGGCAGTAATACAGGCCTATTATGATGTACTGGAAGCCAAAAAGAAAATAGGCGTTTACGAAGATACTGTCAATAAATACCAGCAGCATTTAGTTAATGTGGAACAGCTTTATAGTGCAGGCAGTAAAGCCAAGGTAGAGGTGCTTCGCTCAGAAGTAGAACTATCCAATGCCAGACAGGACTTAATCAAGGGAAAAAACACCTATGACAACAATCTCAGCACCCTGAGAAATTTACTGTACCTTGATAGCCAGGAGCCCTTGGAGCTAACAGATGACTTTGTGTATATACCCTTTGCCGGCAGCATCAATGACTGTGTAGATTTTGCTTTAGCCAATCGCAAGGAGCTTGTAATCGATAGCTATCAGCTGCAGCAAAAGGAGTTGGCAGTAAAAAATGCCAAGGCAGGATATTTGCCCACAGTGGATTTGTCTCTAGGGGCAGGCTGGAATAAGCAGGTGCTGCCAGATGGAGACAACCACGAATATAGTGCCTCTATTGGCATTAGCTGGAATATTTTCGATAGCGGTGTTACCGCCAGCAAGATAGATGCAGCCAATACAGAGTTGAAGATAGCTCAGGCTACCTTGCAAAGAGACAAGAATGACATAGATTTGTCAGTGCGCAAGAACTACAATAGCATGCGAGAAGCTGAGGAGCGATTTAATTCCACAGAAACTGCCATAAAGCAGGCGGAGGAAGATTATTTTATCGCGCAGGAAAAATACAAGGCTGGGGAAGGCATAATGCTGGATATTATAGATGCCCAAGAGGCTTTGTCCACCGCTCGTCAGAATTATATCAGTGCCCAATATGATTATGCTCGCTATAAGGCAGCCTTGGAAGCAGATATGGGTGGCACTAATGAGCCAGGCCCGATAGATAATTAATGAGGAGATTGTATATGGCAAAAATATTACAAGGCAAGGTAAAATGGCTGGTGCTGGCTATTGTGCTGGTGGCAGCTGGTGTTGGTGGCTATATGTATTACAATAGTCAGCAGGAGGCCGCTAAAGCCAATATAAATGCAGATTTGGTACAGACACAGCGTCAAAGCCTGAAATCAGTAGTATCAGCCACAGGCACCATCAGACCAGTTGATTCTGTTGAAGTTAGTTCCAAGATTACGGCAAGAATCAAGTCTGTGCTGGTAAAGGAAAATGACACGGTGAAGGCAGGCCAGACAGTAGCTATTTTGGATGGCAAGGATTATGAAGCTACCAAGGATCAGGCTACCTACAAGGTAAATAATACCCGTTCTAAATACAATAGAGCAGAGTATTTATATTCCATTGGAGCCAAATCCAAGGAAGAACTGGAAGATGCAGAGTACGATTATGATACAGCAGAAAGCTCCCTTGCCAAGACTGAATCAGATTTGGCAGAAACCGTTATTACTGCTCCTATGGACGGTATAGTGGTAGGTGAGCCAAAAACTGCTGGCACCATGGCAGTTCAGGGCAATAGCAATCCTACAGTTATTATGACCATAGCGGATTTGTCCAAAAAGCAGATTATTGCCAAGGTGGATGAAACAGATATTGGCAGTGTCAAAATAGGACAGAAGGCCACATTTACTGTTGATACCTATACCGATAAAACTTTTACGGCAACAGTGTCTAAAATATCCCAGACTGATGTTACCAACAGTTGGAATACCAATTCCAGCAATACATCCAGCACCACGGCACCTACGGTTATTTATTATTACGTAATCCTTGACGTAGATGATCCAGATAATCAGCTTTTGCCAGCTATGACAGCTAGAGTGGATATTGTTACAGATGAAAAGGAAAATGCTTTGGTTGTGCCGATTTCGGCTTTGAAAACCGACTCCTCCGGCTCCTATGTCATGGTGGTAAATGGCAAGGAACAGGAAAAGAGATATGTTTCCACCGGTATCTATAGTGATGAATATGTGGAAATTACGGATGGCTTAACTGATGGAGAGCAGTTGGCTGTAACCTACAAGTCCAAATCTACGGATAGCGGTAAAAATATGGGCGGTCCGCCACCAATGTAATAGGAGGCCAGCTATGGATAAAAAAGAAGAAATAGCCATCCGTCTCAGGGATATTAAGAAAATTTATAAAATGGGTGGCCAGGAGCTGGCTGCCCTGAATGGTATTAATCTGGATATCAAAAGAGGAGAATTTGCTGCCCTTATGGGACCATCAGGTTCCGGCAAATCTACCTTGATGAATATTTTGGGCTGTCTGGACAGGCCTACTGTTGGATCCTACGAGCTGGAGGGCAAGGAAGTAGCCCATTTATCTGATGATGAATTGGCCATTATGCGCAACAAGCATATAGGCTTTGTCTTTCAGAACTTTAATCTTTTGTCCCGGATATCCTCTTTGGAAAATGTAGCTCTGCCTTTGGTTTATGCTGGTGTAGGAGCTACAGAGCGGCGTCAGAGAGCACAGCAGGTTTTGGAGGCTGTAGGCCTGGGAGATAGAGCCGAGCATATGCCCAATGAGCTATCTGGTGGACAGCGGCAGAGGGTAGCTATTGCCAGGGCTTTGGTGAATAATCCGGAAATTATTATGGCGGATGAGCCTACAGGTAATCTGGACACCAAATCCACTAAGGAAATTATGGAAATATTTCAGGAAATGCATGGCAGAGGAAAAACCATTATTCTGGTAACCCATGAGCCAGAAATTGCTGTGTGTGCCAATAGACAGCTTTTGGTGCGAGATGGAGTTATTACCAGAGACGAAGGAAAGGGTGTGGTGCTGGATGTTGTTTAAGGAATGTTTCCTGATGGCCTTTACGGCACTATATGCCAACAAACTTCGCTCCCTGCTGACTATGCTGGGTATCATTATAGGTGTAGGAGCTGTTATCGCTATGGTTTCTGTAGGCATGGGAGTTCGTAACAATGTGCAGGAATCCATTGCCAGCCTAGGCAGCAATATGCTCATTGTATCTCCAGGTTCCTCCAATCGAAGTGGTCCTAAAGGTGCTGCTGGCTCCAAGACCACTTTGAAATATGAGGATGCTCAGGCCATAGAGAGCAAGGTGCGGAATATTGATTATGTATCTCCTAGCGCCAGTGGCAATTATCAGATTGTCAATGGCAATCAGAACTGGAATACCAGCGTACAGGGGGTAACTCCTGGCTATATGGATGTAAAATCACTGTCCGTACAGTCAGGCTCCTTTATTACGCAGGATCAAATGAATAAGCGGGAAAGAGTAGCAGTCATTGGTACCACTGTTGCCAGTAATTTATTTGGCAGCGAAAATCCCGTAGGCAAAAAAATCCGCGTCAACAACCAGCCCTTTAGAGTCATTGGCCTTTTGGAAAGCAAGGGGCAGTCTACCATGGGACAGGATCAGGATGATGTGGTAATCATCCCCTTGACCACAGCCCAGGAGCGGGTGTTGGGCATTACCTACGTTAATTCCATCAGTATTCAGGTTAGTGATGCCAAATACATGGATCAGGTACAGGAGGATGTGGAAATCTTGCTCCGCCAGCGGCACAAAATTACTGGTGGCAAAGAGGATGATTTCCATGTGCGCAATCTCACCAGTCTCATGGAAACCATGACCCAGACCACCACCATGATAACACTGCTTCTAGGCAGTGTAGCAGGTATTTCTCTGATTGTAGGTGGTATAGGCATTATGAATATTATGATGGTGTCTGTAACGGAACGGACCAGAGAAATTGGTATTCGCAAGGCTCTGGGAGCTACCTTCAATAACATTATGATGCAGTTTTTGATTGAGTCTGTGGTCATAGGTGTTATCGGCGGTATTATTGGTATTTTTCTAGGCTGTGGCTTGTCCTCAGCCATAGCCAGTGTGGGGGATTTCAAAACGGTGATAACCTGGGAGCCTATAGTGGTTTCTTTTACCTTCTCTGTCGGTATTGGTTTGCTCTTTGGGATTTTGCCAGCCCGCAAAGCTGCTAAATTGGATCCTATCGAAGCCCTGCGCTATGAATAACGAGGCTAATTTAAAAGGGCTGTGTCATCAGCGAAAAAATCGCTGTGACATAGCCCTTTGCTGCTAAAAGAGGCCACTGCAATTGAATGGTGTGCAGCAGCCATTAGTCAATATTATTATGGATTTTCAGTGGAGATAGAAATATTTTCCTTGATGCGAATTTCGTTGGTCAATAGATACAATTCCTTTTCGGGGGCCTTGCCATTGACCAAATACTCAAAAATTATCTGCATGGCAATTTGGCCTTGCCGGCGGGGATGCTGATAGATGGTAGCCTGAATAATCCCCTGCTCCATAAGCTCTACTGTGGTAGGCAGATTATCAAATACCACTACAGTCATATCATGTTTGGGGTTGCAGGCCATAATGGCTCTGCAGGCTCCATAGATACCACCAGAGGTAGCAGCAAAAAGAGCATTTATTTCGGGATGTTCCCGCAGCATAGCCAAATTTTTCTCATAAGAAAGTACCTCGTCATCCTGATCTTCCACAATTCCAACTATTTCAGTCTGAGGATTGCCCTTGAGAACCTGACGAAAGCCGTCCAATCTTTGTTGATGTCCCAAGATTTGCAAAGATCCCAATGTAATACCTACATTGAGCTGTTCCTTGTGAAGGAGCTGCAGTAGAGCACCTGCCGTAGTACCGCCGTTGAAATAATCTGTTCCCACGTAGCAATTGCGGGTAGAGTTTTCAATATCTGTATTGATGGTTACCACAAAAACTCCCTCATCCGTTAGAGCCTTGATGGCTTGACAGATGCGATCATCGTTAATGGGCATAAGAATAACGCCATTGACTTTGCCGGATAGCTTCATAAGCCGATTGTATTGTTCCTCCACATCGTAGCCTTTGGTGAGATACCATTCCACCTGCATACCGTACATGGCATAGGAGGCCGCTGATTTTTTCATAGCCTCCAAGACAACATCAAAAAACTTTATACCTATGGATGGCATTACTACAGCCACTGTTGGCTTTAGCTTTCTAGCGGCCAAAGCCTTCCCAGCAGGGTTGGGAGTATAGTTCATTTCCTTGGCAACCTTGAGAATAAGTGCCTTCTTTTCAGATTTTACATTGCCCCGATTATTTAAAACCCTGTCTACCGTACCTCTGGACACCCCGCATAAATCTGCAATTTCCTTGATAGTTACCACTAAATCACCGCCTAAATTTAAGTAGATTTCTACCTTTCATAATATTTAACAACATTATACACTATAACTGTGCTCGTGTACAGTTATAAAAAAGATAAAAATTTTAAAATTTTAGTAATTTCCCCTTGTCATACTTTAATGAAATAAAGTATAATAGTGCTTGTGAATATAAAGAGCAGTGCAGCAGCTAGATATTATGGGGAAAGGCGTGGCCTAAGGTGCTGCACACTAGAGGGAGCGTGCAAATGATGAAGAAAATTTTTGCCCTGTGTATGATGCTGGTTTTGGCAATAACTGCCCTGGCAGGCTGCGGCAGCGATTCTGCCAAGAGTGAGGAGTCCAAGAAGATTGTGGTAGGTCTGGATGACAGCTTCCCACCAATGGGCTTCAAGGATGAGAAAAATGAGATTGTTGGCTTTGATATTGATTTGGCCAAGGAAGTGGCTAAACGTCTCGGTCGTGAAGTAGAGTTCAAGGCTATTGACTGGAATTCCAAGGAGGCTGAGCTGAAGAGCGGTCGTGTAGATATTCTCTGGAATGGTTTGGATATTACAGAGAAGCGCAAGGAAAATATGCTGTTTAGTGAACCATATATGGATAACCGTCAGATTGTTTTCGTGAAGAAGGGGAGTCAGATTGCTGTAGCCAGCGAAGCAGATTTGGCTGGCAAGACTATTGGTTCCCAGAGTGGCGGTACTACTGAGGAGTATTTTGAGAACAAGCCGGAGCTGAAGTCCTCCATGAAGGAAGTAAAGTATTATCCTGATTATATAAATGCCTTTATGGATTTGGAAAATGGCCGTCTAGATGCAGTTGTAGGCGATGAGATTATCGGCCGTTACTATATTAGCAAGCATCCTGATGAGATTCAGGCAATTGATACTGTTATGGGTGATGTAAGCCAGTTTGGTATAGCCTTCCGCAAGGATGATCAGAAGCTGAGAGATGAAGTTCAGAAGGTATTTGATGAAATGAAGGCTGATGGAACTGTAGCCAAGATTTCTGAAAAGTGGTTTGCCAAGGATATTACCAAATAATTAATGAAAATTTGGGTAAAAGACTCCTTAATTTTATTGGGGGGTCTTTTATTTTTGTGCTGTATGAAGTAAAATAGAATCGACTGTGCTGTTGAGTGAAAGGGAGTTTTTTGACGTATGGATAACCTGTTGCATACAATTACACTGATGCTGGAGGGAACTCAGGTTACGCTGGAGATTTTTTGCGTGACCTTGCTGCTTTCTCTCCCCATCGGTCTTTTGGCGTCCTTGGGACGAATTTCTTCTATCAAGCCCCTAAGGCTGTTGATGGAGTTCTATGTTTGGATTATGCGTGGTACTCCGTTGATGCTGCAGCTTTTGTTTGTTTATTTTGCCCTGCCCATGGTGGGGATTATGCTGCCGGATATAGCAGCAGCTCTGTTGGCCTTTGTGCTGAATTATGCGGCTTATTTTGCCGAAATTTTCCGTGCTGGCATTCAGTCTATTGGCCGGGGACAGTATGAGGCCGCTAAAACCTTGGGCATGACTTACCCTCAGACCATGCGGCGGATTATTATTCCTCAGATGATTCGACATGTATTGCCGCCTATTAGCAATGAAACCATTAATCTGGTAAAAGACACATCCTTGATTTACATTTTGGCTATGAATGATTTGCTTAGAGTGGCTCGTACTATTGTGCAAAGGGAGTTTGATATGACCCCATTTGTCATCGCCGGTGTATTTTATTTGGTAATGACTTTTGTTCTTACCTGGGCATTCAAGAAGTTGGAGGCACATTATGCAAAATATGACCAATAATATCATGCTGAAAATGACAGATATACACAAAAGCTTTGGGGAGTTTGAGGTGCTGAAGGGCATTGATTTTTCTGTAGCCAAAGGTGATGTATTGGCTATTATCGGCCCATCTGGCTCAGGCAAAAGCACCATGCTTCGCTGTATTAATCGCTTGGAGGAAATAGATTCAGGCAAAATAGAGATTATGGGGCGTACCCTGGCTTCTAATGGTGCTGATGGCAGGGCTGAATATGTAGATGAGGCAGAGTCTCGCCAGATTTTGGCTTGTACGGGCATGGTATTTCAGCAATTTAATCTTTTCCCTCATATGACTGTTATGGAGAATCTTTTGGAAGCTCCTGTACAGGTGAAGAAACGCTCTGCGGAGGAGGTTCGTCCGGAGGCAGAGGAGCTTTTGCGAAAGGTTGGTCTTTTTGAGAAGCGGGATGCCTATCCCGGCAGACTTTCTGGTGGCCAGCAGCAGCGAGTAGCCATTGCCAGAGCCCTTGCCATGAAGCCAGAGATTATGCTTTTTGACGAGCCTACCTCTGCCCTTGATCCAGAGCTGACTGGAGAGGTATTGAAAACCATGCGGGAGCTGGCTCAGGAGCATATGACCATGGTGGTGGTGACCCATGAAATGGCATTTGCCAGAGAGGCGGCCAGTCATGTAATGTTTATGGCTGATGGTGTTATTGTGGAGCAGGGCAGGCCAGAGGAATTTTTTGCCCATCCTAAACAGGAGAGAACCATGGCATTTTTGCAGAATATGCTCTAAGCATATATGGAGGATAGAACCATGCAATATTGCAATGAAATAGGTCGTAACAAAATATGGGCTGGCACCCTGCTATTTTTGACCATCTGTCTGCTGTTTTGTGGCCAGCAAAGGGCACAGGCAGCAGGTTTCGCCCAACGGGCAGGCAGTATGTCAGAGATTACTGGTATTCGGGTTAGTACAGATTCCGACAAAACCCGTATTGTGGTAGATGGTACCAAGGAAACAGATTATAAGGTAAGCGTTATTTCCAATCCTCAGAGAATTATTATAGACATTCAAAATGCTTGGGTTAGTCCCAATGTGAAAAAAGCTACTACTATTGACAGCCGTTTTGCCAAGGCTGTGCGGATTGCTCAGCATGATAGCTCTACAGTGCGGGTTGTAGTGGAAAGCACCATGGGGAAGAACAATTACAAGGTATTTGCCCTCAAGGGGGGTACGGCTCCCTATAGGGTAGTGATGGATTTTGGTAAGGTCAGTGGTGGCAGCAAAAATTCTGGTATAGATTTTAATCCTAAGCCAAAGCCTCAGACCCAGATTGGCAATACTACAGATAGCTCTAGCAGTGGCAGTACCAATACAGGCGATAATAGTAATAGCTCTACTGGCAGCACTGCATCTGAGCCAGTATTTACGCCAGGCTTGAAGGGGAAAATCATTGCCTTGGATGCAGGTCACGGCGGCAGTGATACAGGTGCCATAGGCCCTACGGGCGTAACGGAAAAGGGAGTAACCCTGCGGGTTGCCAAAGCATTGCAGAAGCTGCTGCAGGCTGAGGGAGCCAAGGTTCTGATGACCAGAACTGAGGATGTTGAGGTATCGCCGAAAAAGGCTAATGCTTCAGATGTGGAGGAATTGCAGGCCCGTTGTGATGTGGGCAATGATGGCAATGCGGATATTTTTATTTCCATGCATATGGATTCCTTTACCAATAGTTCTCCTAGTGGTACTACAGGCTATTATTATAGTAAGGGAAGCAAGGCTAGTCAGCGACTGGCTCAGTATGTATCTGAAGGCGTAGTAGCAGCTCTTGGTACAGGCAATAGAGGAAATAAGAGTTGTAATTTCTATGTGGTAAAGCATACAGATATGCCAGCGACCTTGGTGGAAATGGCCTTTATTTCCAATGATAAAGAAGAAAGACTGATGAATTCTGAGGCAGGCATCCAGCGGGCAGCAGAAGGTATTCTCAACGGCCTCCGCAGATTCTTTAGCTAATCAAGGTTAGTACCGATTTTATGATAAATATGTGATATTTGGGCATGGTAATTGAAAAATTGCCATGCCTTTGCCAGCTTTTTGCTGGTGAGGATTAAGCAATGATATATTTTTTGAAAGGACGAGGATTATGAGCATGTTGACATTGGCTCAGGCCAAGGAGATTTTGCAAAAGCATACAACTGAACAGCATCTTTTTGTTCATGCAGCGGCGGTAAGTGCATCCATGGGAGCTATGGCAGAGTATTTTGGCGAGGATAAAGCCTATTGGGAGGCCATCGGCTATCTGCATGATGTGGATTTTGAAAAGTTTCCTCAGGAGCATTGCCATCATGTTCGGGAGCTTTTGGCTAATGAGCCAGTGGATGAAGAGGATATAGCAAATATTATTGCTCATGGCTATGGTATTTGCACCGAGGAGGTTAAGCCATCCAGCAATCTGCAAAAGGCATTGTTTGCGGTGGATGAGCTAACTGGAATTATACATGCCTATTCCCTGATGCGTCCAGAAGGGATGGAGGGTATGGAGGTGAAAAGCCTGAAGAAGAAGTTCAAGGACAAGAAATTTGCGGCAAAATGCAATCGAGAGATTATAAAAAATGGTGTGGCAGATTTGGGCATGGATCTTGGGGATGTTATGGCTTGCTGCATCAAAGGTATGACTGAGCACAAGGATGAGCTTGTGTAAAAATTGAAAATATGGAGAAGTTTTAAATGGCTGAAATAAATGGAAAAACAATAGAGACTGAACGAGAGTTTACTTTTTCTGAGGCTGAATATAATCAGTTGATGGAGGAGCAGAAAAAAGAGCGCATGAAAGCTTTGCGCCGTCACAAGCTGCCAGAGAAGCTGACCCTTCACGAAGCATTGCTGGCTTTGACCAAGCAGGAGCTGGAGGATATTCAGTACAATCTTAATCTGCCTATGGGAAATCTTAATCGTACCAAAAAAGCAGATATGGTGGAGGCTATAGAGCCAGAGGTAGTAAAGTTTGTAGGCCGTTGGTTTGTTAGTGCCTTTCAGGGACAGAAGGATATTTTTGATTATGCCTGTCAGCATGATGGTTTGCTGAAGGATTTGCAGCAGGAGGATTACCGCCTGGACTATCTGCGGGGAGTTGGCGTGCTGTATTGCGGTATGCAGGATGGAGAAATGATCTGGTATATGCCAGAGGAGATTCAGGCGGAGTATCAGAAAATCAATAATGGTGCCTATGTAGATGCAGTTAATCTCAATACTGAGGTTATGCAGTTGGCAGCAGGCATGGTATATTATTATGGTATTATTGACTATGACCAGCTTTATCAGAAGGTTTGTGACCAGATTGATGGGGAACTGGATTTTGCTAGCTTTATGGGCATTATCTTTAATGGGGGCTGTTGGTACCCTCAGGTTGTGACTACAGAGAAGGATTTGCTCCATGAGTCTGTAATGAACCCTGAGGCTTTGCAGGCGGCTCAGCGCCAGCGGGGCATGGTTAATTATGCGGATATTCCTTATGACAAGCTGTATGATGCTGGTCAGGAGGGCTATATCGAGTCTACTGAGGCTTATCGTGCTTTGGCTCAGTATTTTATGCAAAAAAAGAAGCTGGATGTGTTGCAGGCGGCAGAGGCTGTTAATAGTATCAATATGATTCTCCAGAATGGCTACGGCATGAAGGAAATAATGGGCTTTCTCCATGACCATGAGTTGATTATGGAAAGTAAGGCTGATGCAGACGAGCTGGTGGGATTGATTGCTGAGTATAATGATACTGTGCCTCAGTGGGTGCTGAAGGGTTATACTCCTGCAGAGGCAGCGGCATTGCCTCGTCAGACTGTGGCAAGAGAAGGTAGAAAAATTGGCCGCAATGAGCCATGCCCTTGTGGCAGCGGTAAGAAGTATAAAAACTGCTGTCTGAAAAATGAATACTGAGTGAATGTCTAATATGCCTTGCCTCGGCAGGTATGGGGACAAAAGCCATCAGCAAGAAAAGCTTTTCTGGTCAGCTGATGGCTTTTTTGCAAAAAAATTTTCCTTTTGGCTTATCTTGATGTACAATAATCTATGTATATCTAATTTTAGCTTAGCTGTTCAAAGGATAGCTAGGCTTGGAAATAAAAGTGGGATTTTCTATGGGACAATATTCAACAGAAGCTTTGATTCTGGGGATTAGGAATTGGGGCGAGGCTGACAAAATCATAACACTATTATCTCCTCAGCAGGGACTTATCAAGGCAGCTGCCTTTGGCTGTCGGCGTACTAAAAGTGCTTTGGCAGGCTCCTTGCAGATGTTCAATCAGGTGGAGATACAGATAAAGCAGGGCGAGAAGCTGGACACTATCAGATCCTGCAGTCTTATGCAGAGCTATCGCATTATGAGCACTGATTTTACAGCCATGGCCTATGGAGCCTTTGTGGCGGAAACAGCCAGTCAGCTGGCCATAGAAAATTTTCCGCAGCAGGATATGTACAATAGATTATTGGAGATATTTGCTGCCTTTGGAGAGCGAAATCCCCGCATTGCTGCTTTGGCGGCGGCTTATCAACTGCTGGAATTTTCTGGCATGCAGCTGGGCTACCAATACTGTGCTGAGTGTGGCAAAAAGCTGGAAGGTGATAGTTTTTTCTCCTTTGAAGCTGGCGGCGGGCTGTGTTCTGAATGTGGTCATCACGGCAATTATGGGATTCAGGGAGAATATTCTCAGGATTTGAGACAGCTGATTGTACAGCTTTTGCAATTGGATTGGCAAAATCCTCCTGCCCTTATTGTTAAAGGGAAAACTTTGTTGGCGGCAGAATCCCTGCTGCTGGGATATCTGCATCATATATTTGAAAAACCGTTGAAATCGCTGGAATTTATCCGGCAGATTAGTTAAATATAGAATAGAAACGAGGTTGCTTTATTGCGAGAGGTATTAGAGGAAATAATTGAATTTCAGGATAGACAGGAAGCTCAGGCTCTTTTGGGGGAGCGGGATGAATATGTCCGGGTACTTATGGACAATTTTGATGCTCGTTTTATCAGTCGTGGTGATACTATCAGCATCAGTGGTGAGGCTGATCAGGTAAAGCCTGCGGCCAAAATCCTGAGGGAGTTACAGTATCTTCATCGTCAGGGTACTACTATTACTATGCACGAGGTACGTTATAGTGTAGGACTGGTAAAAGGAGGCAAGGGAGAGGCGCTTCATAATCTTTTTAGCGACACCATTATGGTAACCTCTCGAGGCCGTCATGTACGTCCAAAGACCTTGGGGCAGCGTATTTATGTAGATACTATCCGTCACAATTTTATTACCTTTGGCGTGGGACCTGCTGGCACAGGAAAAACCTATTTAGCAGTGGTGTTGGCCTGTGCGGCCCTTCGTAATAGAGAGGTGGAGAAGCTGATTCTTACTCGTCCTGCCGTGGAAGCGGGGGAAAAATTGGGTTTTCTGCCTGGGGATTTGCAGGAAAAGGTTGATCCGTATCTACGGCCCCTTTATGATGCTTTGCAGGATATTTTGGGACAGGATGTATTTGCCAAGCTTATGACCAAGGGGGTAATCGAGGTAGCACCTTTGGCTTATATGCGTGGACGCACCTTGGAAAATGCCTTTGTGATTTTAGACGAGGCTCAGAATACTACTGACAAGCAGATGAAGATGTTTCTTACGAGATTGGGCTTTGGTTCCCGCATGGTAGTTACCGGTGATCCAGGGCAGATTGATTTGCCGCGGGGTGTTACCTCTGGACTAATAGAGGCTACCAAGATTTTGGATGGTGTTAAGGGAATTGGTGTGGTACGTCTGGAGGCTATGGATGTTATTCGCCATGATGTAGTCACGAGGATTGTGCAGGCTTATGATGCCTATGAGCAAAAGCAGAAATTCGCACCAAAGAAATCGGTATAGATGGTAAGGGAAAGGGAGAGAATAAATAAAGTATGGAAATTATTATTGGTCGAGAGCCGGAAAATTTGCAGGTAGCGGAGGAAATGGGTACTCTGGAGGAATTGGAAAAAATTGTAAGGCGGGCAGTAGAGATTACTGGGCCTCTTTATGATGTGGAAAATTCTGAGGTTAGCATTACCCTGACCAACGATGAATATATACATCAGATGAATAAGGAATATCGGGGCTTGGACAGACCTACGGATGTGCTTTCCTTTGCCTTCGTGGACAGTGAGGAGCCAGAGATTGAGGATGGCCCTGAAACTGAGGTACTGGGAGATATTATTATTTCATTGGAGAGGGCTTGGGCCCAGTCTCAGGAATATGGTCATAGTCTGGAAAGGGAGCTGTCCTTTTTGACCATTCATGGTATGCTGCATCTTTTAGGTTATGACCATATGGAAGAGGAAGAACGGATGGAAATGGAAGAGGAACAGCGCTATATTATGGGCAAGCTGGGTATTTCCAGGGATGGTAAAGGTATGATTCTTCCCTTGGCTCAGGAACCTCAGATTTCCATGTCTAGAGGTAAGGAAATCAAACTAGAGGATGTTATGCCAGAGCCAAGATTTCAGATTGATCCTAAAAACCACAAATCTGGTTTTGTGGCGGTTATTGGTAGACCAAATGTAGGCAAGTCTACTTTGATTAACAGCTTGATTGGCCAAAAGATTGCTATTATGTCCGATAAGCCTCAGACTACTCGCACTCGTATTATGTGTGTGCTGACCCAGCAGGATGCTCAGATGGTATTTTTAGATACCCCTGGTATTCACAAGCCAAAGCACAAGCTGGGAGAATATATGGTAAAAGCTGCTGAGGGTACTTTGAAGGAAGTGGATGCTATTATTTTTGTAGTGGATGCTACTGAGAAGTTCGGCCCTGGTGAGCAGTATATTCTAGAACGTTTGCAGGCTACTAACAAGCCTGTAGTGCTGGCTATTAACAAGCTGGATTTGTTGGAGGACAAGGAGCAGCTGCTGCCAATTATTACTAGCTATAATGCTAAATATAATTTTGCGGCGACAGTGCCTATTTCCGCCAAGGAGGAAAATAATCTAGAGGGATTGCTGACAGAAATAAAGAAGCATTTGCCAAAGGGGCCGCAGTATTACCCTGATGACATGGTTACAGATCAGCCAGAGCGATTGATTGTGGCGGAGTTGATTCGAGAAAAAGCTTTGTTGCAGACTAGGGAGGAAATTCCTCATGCCATTGCCGTGGATATTGAGGAAATGAAAACTAGAGCAAATGGTGATATGTATGTCCGGGCTACTATCTATGTGGAAAGGGAGTCTCAGAAGGGGATAGTTATTGGCAAGCGTGGTTCTTTGCTGAAGGAAATAGGGGCTCAGTCTAGGGCAGATATTCAGATGCTGTTGGGGTGCAAGGTATTTTTGGATTTGTGGGTAAAGGTTAAGAAAGATTGGCGCAATAGGGATAATATTCTGAAGGACTTTGGCTTCCAGGATTAAAAATTCTGATTTGTAGGGCTGATTGGCAAATCATGTTACTATTTACTGAGGCATGGCAAATACCCTTCCCGGCACGCTCGCGCTATGTAAATGTGCCTCACGCTGCTAAACTCATTAAAGCTCGTTAGAAGCT
>CAKPVW010000046.1 GCA_934196075.1 uncultured Anaerovibrio sp. | reverse complement strand
TGCTACAACTAATCCAATAACTGAATCCGTATTTAGTACAATAGTCTGAAAATCAACTTATTCATGGAGAAATCTAAGGAAGTGTTTGTTTTTCAGTGGGAAATTTTGTATAATGAAGTTAATTATTCGAGTCACAGCTTTGCGTTTTTGTGAAAAGTGCAAAAAACATAGAATAGGGGGATATTATTTTGGAACTTGCTACAGTCATTGGCCTGGTTTTGGGCGTAGTATCAATTTTTGTAGGTATGATTTTGAAGGGTGCACCTTTGTCAGCTATGAACAATCCAGCTGCCTTTCTGATTATTATAGGTGGTACCTTCTCATGCTTGTTTATTGGTTTCCGTATGGATCAGCTGAAAAATTTTCCTACATTGATTAAAAAGACATTATTTAAGAACAATCTTCAATCATCTGTGGAGTTGCGTCAGACTTTTGTGGAACTTTCACAGCTGGCTCGTCGTGAAGGTTTGCTGGCTTTGGAGAGCAAAATTCAGGAAATTGATGATCCCTTTTTCCGCAATGGCCTTAGTATGGTAGTTGATGGCTTGGAGCAGGAATTTGTTAGTGATGTTTTGGATGCGGAGCTGGCCATTATGCAGGCTCGCCATGCTGAGAATCGTTCTATGTTCTCTCAGGCTGGTACCTACGCCCCAACCCTGGGTGTACTTGGTGCCGTAGTAGGTCTGATTGCAGCTTTGGGTAATTTGAATGATATTGAAAAGCTGGGTCATTCCATTGCAGCTGCCTTCGTTGCTACTATTTTGGGTATTTTTACAGGTTACGTATTGTGGCTGCCCCTGTGTAATAAACTGAAGATTCTGTCCGAGCAGGAAATTGGTCAGAAGCGTATGATTATTGAGGGTATTCTTTCTCTGCAGGCTGGTGATTCTCCGTCTGCTATTGAAGCCAAACTGATGGTATTCATTCCTCAGTCTGTACGCGAAACCCTGAAGGAGGAATAAGCTATGGCTAGAAAGAAAAGACCGGCTCCTCACGAGGAGGAGGCCAGTGAGGCATGGCTGCTGCCTTATTCTGACTTAATGACATTGCTGTTGGCATTGTTCATCTGCTTGTTTGCGATTTCTCAGACTGATGAAACCAAGTTGACTCAGATGGCTCAGGCTTTTAGCTCTGCCTTTAATATGGGTGGCCCTTCTTTTTTCGAGGGGGCGGGTCCAGCTATGAATAGCTCCCGAGATTTGACCTCGGCAGATGATGGCGGTATGGAGGCCTATTTGGCAGAAAACAGTCAGATGGAGGCTGTTAAAAGACAAATGGATGCCTATATTGAACAGAATAATTTGCAGGATGAAATTTCCACTCAAATGACAGAGGATGGCCTGATGATTCGTATTGAGGAGAAGGCGCTGTTCCCTTCTGGTTCTGCGGAGCTGACAGCAGGTGTTCAGAAAATCGGCCCGGTTATTGCAGCCTTGGTGGCTCCAATTCCTCAGCGGATTCTAGTAACAGGTCATACAGATAATATACCTATTACCAGCGCAGCTTATCCTTCCAATTGGGAGTTAAGCTCTGCTAGAGCTATTAATTTTATGAAGTATATTATTGCTCAGGATGGCAGAATGAATCCGGCTAGATTTAGTGCCATGGGCAGAAGTCAGTATCGTCCTATAGCAGATAATTCTACTGAAGAGGGACGGGCTCAGAATCGTCGCGTAGAGGTTTTGATTGAAAGATCTGTGCATGTGGACAAATCTGAATATCAGGTGGCTCGTAATTAAATAGGTACTAGGGACTGTTGCAGCAGTTAGGACCTGGGCATTGCTCAGGTCCTTTTTGGTAGGTGAGGATATGATTATAGGTATAGGAACGGATATTGTGGAAATAGAAAGAATGGCGAGAGCTATCAAGAGAGAGTCCTTTGTGAAGCGGGTATTTACCGCAGCAGAAACGGAATATTGCCGTAGCCGCAGGGCGGGTATGGCAGCCTCCTTTGCAGGAAGATTTGCTGCTAAAGAAGCCATTATGAAGGCTTTGGGCACAGGTTTGCGAGAAGGTAAATTAACAGAGCTAGAGATTCTGAATGATGAGCTGGGCTGCCCTAGAGTAAATATGTCGGGAAGTTTTTTGGCAATGGCCAAGGATAAAGGAATGGTATATTGCCATATCAGCATCAGTCATTCCATGGCCTATGCTACGGCCCAATGTGTCATGGAAGGTAAGGAATATCAGAAAGAGAGGGAGAAAATATGAAACTAACGACCGTGTCTGAAATGCGCCAGATTGATAAGAGAGCAATTGAAGAAATTGGCATTCCTGAGCTAGTGCTGATGGAAAATGCTGCTCGAGAAATCTATAGTGCTCTTCATTCCTTATTGCAGGGCGTGGCCAATAAGCGAATCTGTATTGTAGCTGGCGTAGGGAATAATGGTGGTGATGCCTTTGCGGCGGCTAGGCATATAGCCAATGCTGGAGGCAGCCCCAAAGTTTTTGTTTTAGGTAATCAGGAGAAAATGACTCCCTCAGCAGCAGTTAATTTTAATATTATATGCAATATGGGGATTCAGGTTTTTCAGCTCACTGAACAACGGGATTGGGACAAACTGACGGCAGTGTTGAAAACTGCAGATGGTGTTTTGGATGGACTTTTAGGCACAGGTTTTCACGGACAGTTGCGAGAAAATGCAAAAAAATTGATAAACACTGTTAATGGGGCAGGAATACCGGTTCTTTCCATAGATGTTCCTAGTGGTGTCAATGCAGAAAATGGGCAAATAGATTCTGTAGCCATTCAAGCTAGTGTAACCTTAACTCTAGGTGAGCCTAAGTGGGGCATGATGTTTGCTCCAGGCTCTGTATATTGTGGACGATTGCTGACTGATGGAATAGGTATTCCCAGCAGCCTACTTAATGCCAGTCATATTAAGCAGGAATTGCTGCAGGAACAGGATGTGAAACAATGGCTGCTGCCTAGAGCTACAGATTGCCACAAGGGTACCTGCGGCAGAATTCTAGTAGTAGCTGGCTCTAGAGGCATGACAGGGGCCGCTGCACTGGCATCTATGGCCGCTATCCGCATGGGGGCAGGTATTGTTACTTTAGCTTGTCCAGCTAGCCTAAATGATGTACTGGAGGTAAAGCTGACAGAGGTTATGACCATGCCATTGGAGGATAAGGGTTGCGGTTATCTGACCTTGGATAATCTGGCCATGCTTTTGCAAAAATCTGCCGATTATGATTTTGTGTTAATTGGGCCAGGACTAGGCAGGCAGGATAGCACTGGCGAGCTGGTGCGGGCACTGGTTACCAAGGTAAAGAAGCCTGTGCTGCTGGATGCAGATGGCATTTATGCTTTTAAGGAGCGAGGAAATTTGCTGGCAGAGTGCAGCTATCCACCTATTTTGACACCTCATATGGGGGAAATGTCTACTTTGCTAGGAATTACGATATCAGAGCTGAAGGAAGAGCTTTTGGAGCTATCTAGGGAAGCAACTAAGGAATACAACTGTACACTGGTAGTAAAAAGCGAAACAACTATCATAGTTCATTCTGATGGTATGGCCTATGCAGCTAATACAGGTAATCCTGGCATGGCTACAGCTGGCTGCGGCGATGTGCTGGCAGGTATTATTGCGGGTCTGTATCGGCAGGTAGTTAAGGATAGAATAGCCTTGACAGGGGTATATATTCATGGACGTTCAGGCGATATAGCCTATGGTGCATTGGGTAATTGCCTTTTGGCCCATGATATTATAGAACGAATTCCTGAGGCGGTTAAGGAATTGACAAAATAGAAATTTCTTTTTTTTCTTGATTTATTCCCGTAAAAAGAATACAATAAAACCGTTACACAATAATGTTACAATGTTACAAAAAAATGTAATTTGTTAGGAGATGTATTTTTATGGCAGACATTAGATTTGTACAGGCAGAGACCTTAAAGGAAAAACCAGCTGATGTTAGCAAGGTAGGTTTTGGCCGTGTATTTACTGATTATATGTTTGAGATGGATTATAACCCTGAGGAGGGCTGGCATGATGCTAGAATAGTTCCTTATCAGGATGTTCCTCTTAGCCCTGCCAACGCTACCCTGCATTATGGTCAAGCTATTTTTGAGGGCTGCAAGGCTTATCGTTATGAGGGTGGCAAGGCTGTTGTATTCCGTGCCAAGGATCATATTGCCCGTCTGAATCGTTCTGCCAAGATTTTGGATATTCCAGAGGTTGATGAGAAGCTGGTTTATGACGGATTGATGAAGCTGATAGATTTGGAAAAGGATTGGATTCCTGATGGCCCTGGTCAAAGCCTGTATATTCGTCCATTTATCTTCTCTACAGATCCATATCTGGGTGTAAGTGTAGGTCAGTATTATAAGATGATGATTATTCTTTCCCCGGTTGGTGCATATTATGCCAATGGCTTTGCTCCAGTAAAGATCATGGTGGAAGATACTTATGTAAGAGCGCCAAAGGGCGGTCTCGGTGCTGCTAAGACACCTGCTAACTATGCTGCTTCCCTTCACGGCGGCTTGATTGCCCATGAGAAGGGTTATGATCAGACCCTTTGGACTGATGGCATTGAGCATAAGTATATTGGCGAGGTTGGTTCCATGAATATCCTCTTCAAGATTGACGGCAAGGTTGTTACTCCTGAGTTGGATGGTACTATTCTGGACGGCATTACCCGCCGTACTGTTCTCCGGGTTTGCAAGGAGTGGGGTATTCCTACTGAGGAACGCCGTATTTCCATTGACGAACTGATTGAGGATTATGAGAACGGCAAGCTGGAAGAGGTATTTGGCTCTGGTACAGCAGCGGTTATTTCTCCTGTTAGCGTACTGGGTTATAAGGGCCAGGATCGCGTTATCAGCGGCGGCAAGATTGGTGAATTTGCCCAGAAGCTGTATGATTACATTGATGATCTGCACACTGGTAAGGCTGAGGATGTTTATGGCTTCATTGACGTAGCAGGTCAGTATTGATATTTTGTGGCAATAAAAAAGAGGTTGGAGAGGATTTGTACTCTTCAGCCTCTTTTTTTCATAGAAAATTCACAAAAAAGCTCTATATTTTTTGTGTTCGTGCAGGATTTAGCATTTTTTTAGCGAATGAAAAATATATGGTATTTTTTGCGGAAAATGTAGAGATTTTTGCGGAAATAGGGTAAAGTATTATTGAGGAATAATGTGTAGAGTTTATGTTGGGGAGTATGTATATGCCATTTGATCTGTCTGTGCCGTTGCAATATCATGGTCTACTATCAACTGTAGGCATTCGGGATGTATTGGATATTTTGCTGGTTGCGCTTATTTTGTACAAATCATATGAAATGCTGAAAGATACCAGAGCCATCACCTTGGCCAAGGGTCTTTTTGTTATGATGGGTGTGGCCTTGGCAGCATACATTTTGGAGCTGCATGCAATTTATTGGCTTTTATCCAAGAGTATATACTTATTGTTTATGGCCTTGCCTATAGTCTTTCAGCCAGAGCTGCGCAGAGCCTTGGAGCGCATAGGTCAGGGACGTTTTCTAGGATCAGCTGTACATTTGAATGCGGAGGAAGCAGATAATCTGGTAACAGAGATTGATAAGGCTGTATTTAGTATGTCGGCCAAGAAAATAGGCGCCTTGTTGGTTTTGGAGCGGGATATTGGCATTAATGAAATTATTGATACAGGTATTAGAATAGATGGTTTGGTAACAGCACCCTTTATGATGAATGTATTTATCCCCAATACCCCCTTGCACGACGGTGCAGCAGTTATCCGGGGAAATAGGATGATAGCGGCAGGCTGTCTCCTGCCTTTGACTGAGAATCGCGGCCTTAGCACAGAGCTAGGGACACGACATAGAGCAGCCTTGGGCTTGTCAGAGCAGTGTGATGCAGTGGTGGTTGTTGTCAGCGAGGAAACAGGTATTGTGTCCATTGCTGAAAATGGACATATTACCAGACGTCTCAATCCAGAACAGCTTAGAAATAGGTTGCGGCCTTTGTTTACCAAGGTAGATACGGCTATCAAGGTACAGGATATCCGCAATGCCATTGATTCCTGGAGGAAAAACAAGTGATGATAAATTTGCAGAATTTATTTAGAAAAAACCTTCCAGTTAAAATATTAGCTTTGATTGCCGCCATTATTATGTGGGGGTATGTTATGAATGAGGAAAATCCCTCGGTTAATGGACGATATACAGTGCCGGTGGAGGTAGTCAATGCTCCTGAGGGCTATGATGTAAATTTGGGCATTAAAGAGGTTACCATGAAGGTCAGGGCACCAAGAGCCTTGATGGCAGCTGCTCATGAATCTGATTTCAAAGCGGTTATAGATCTTTCGGGAGCCACCGAAGGAGAATATAATGAGAAAATCAAGACAGTGGTTCCTCAAGGCTTTGAATTGCAAGGCATGTCAGACGAGACAGTGCATGTTACCATGGAGGCCTTGATTGCTCATGGGGTACCGGTGGATATTACCGTGAATGGCAAGGCTGCTCAGGGCATGGAACTGGGGGATATTAGGCCGGCTCAGCAGTATGTTAATGTTTATGGGCCAAGGCATTTGGTGGATTCTATAGCAAAGGCCTCAGGTAAAATCAGACTGGCCGATAATAATTCAGATTTTACGATGCGGGTGAAGCTGACAGCTGTTACATCAGATGGTGAAAGTATAAATAATTTGGCTGTCCTGCCTGGTGAATTGGATGTTACGGTGCAGTTAGTACCTGGTGAGGGCAAGAAGATTGTACCAGTCAAGCCGGCAGTTAATGGGATTTTGCCAGAGGGATATACGCTGGGGGATATTACAGTACAGCCTATACAGGTAGAAATCAGCGGTGCCAACAAGATACTGGCAGATATCAAGAGCGTAGATACAGCCCCAGTGTCTTTACATGGTGTAACTGCTACTTTGGATAAGGAGGTGGAACTCTCCTTGCCGGAGGGAATTGTTTCCGCAGTAAAAAAGGTAACTCTGCATATAGTAATAAAGGGTAAATAGAATATAGGAGATTGACAGTGATTCGTATCTTGAATTTTAATGTTAGCTTTAATGACAAAAGTTCTTTGGAGGAATTGGCTGCCAAGCGTTTAAATTTAGCACCTCAAGAAATTAGTGAGGTGCTAATTGTGCGTAAGGCTATTGATGCCAGAAGATTTCATGGTGCACCGATTCGCTTCGTTTATATGTTAGATGTAAGGGTATCTGCTAACGAAAAGAAGCTATTGGCCAGCCTTAGAAGGGACAAAAACATTCAGCTGGTTAAAGATCAGCCACAGGAAAAGCTGCCTGTGCACAGACTGGCAGATGGGGAACAGCCCCCTGTAGTAGTGGGATTTGGTCCAGCAGGTATGTTTGCAGCCTTGACCTTGGCTCGTCATGGCTATAAGCCTATTGTATTAGAGCGAGGCAGAGATGTAGATAGCAGGCATCGGGATATAGAGAAATTTTGGCAGGGGGGAGCCTTTGACGAAGTTTCTAATGTGCAATTTGGTGAGGGAGGAGCAGGAACCTTTTCTGATGGCAAGTTGACTACCCGAGTAAATGATCCCCTTATGAGTCAGGTGTTGGAGGATTTTGTAGGGGCAGGGGCACCGCCAGAGATAAAATATATGCACAAACCTCATATTGGTACGGATCTTTTGCGTCAGGTAGTAAAAAATATCCGCCTGGAGATTATTCGTCTGGGAGGAGAAATAAGATTTGAGGCTCAGGTAACAGGGCTGCAAATTGGCGCTGCTGGAGAACTGTTGGGCATAGAGGTAAATAATCAGGAGAGTATTGCCACCAGTGCAGTATTTATGGGGATTGGTCATTCAGCCCGAGATACCTATCATATGCTATGGGAAAAAGGCATAGCTATGGAAGCCAAGCCCTTTGCTATTGGTGTGCGTATCGAGCACCCTCAGGCATGGATTGACAAAGCTCAATATGGAGAGGATGCAGGCAGTCCCCTTCTGCCTGTAGCTGATTATGCTCTTACCTATAATGATCGCAGCACAGGCAGGGGAGCTTATTCTTTCTGTATGTGTCCTGGCGGTCAGGTAGTAGCTGCGGCCTCTGAAAAGGGTGGCGTGGTTACTAATGGTATGAGTAATTACCATCGCAATAGTGGTGTGGCTAATTCGGCTATCCTGGTTACAGTGAATACAGATGATTTTGCTAATCATGTATTGGGGGGAATTCAGTTTCAGCGCCAGTGGGAAAAAATGGCCTATGAGCTGGCAGGAAAAAACTATTGTGCTCCGATACAAACAGTAGGAGATTTTTTGACAGGCCAAAAGGGATCTCAGGAGTTTCTGACAACTCCTAGCTATAGACCAGGCGTAAAAACGGTGGATTTGCATGAATGTTTACCTAGTTTTGTTACTCAGATGATGGAGTCGGCATTGCCATTTTGGGAAAGAAAAATAAAGGGCTTTGCGGATAAGGGGGCAGTTATGACTGGGGTGGAAACACGTTCTTCAGCCCCTTGTCGCATTATTAGAGATAGAGCAAGCTATCAATCGGTTAGTACGCCAGGACTTTACCCTATGGGAGAGGGGGCAGGATATGCTGGCGGCATTATGAGTGCTGCGCTGGACGGTATGAACAGTACACTTGCATTTTTGCGTGAAAAAAGGCATAATATATAGGTTAATGTAAATAATTCTGAATAGTTTATTTTTAGATTTGGCTTTTGGGAGGTTTTTTATTTATGTCAAGATTGTTTGGTACTGATGGTGTTCGTGGCGAAGCCAATTTGGAGCTTACTCCAGAGCTTGCCTATCGTATGGGTCGGGCAGCAACCTTGTATTTTGGTGAGTCCTGTGGTGATGAACAGCCTGTCATCCTCATAGGCAGAGACACCCGTATTTCTGGGCAGATGTTTGAAGCTGCTTTGATGGCAGGTATTTGCTCTGCAGGAGGCAAGGCAATATCTGCTGGTATCATACCTACGCCTGCCATTGCTTTTTTGACCAAGAAGCACAAGGCTCAGGCAGGTATTGTAATCTCCGCATCTCATAATCCATTCCACGACAATGGCATCAAATTCTTTGGGGGCAATGGCTATAAATTGCCGGATGCTGTAGAGGATGAGCTGGAAAATATCGTTATGGCTATTGAACAGGATGATACTCTTTATCGTGCCTCTGGTGCCAAGATGGGAACAGTGGAATATTGCCATGAGATGATTAACGAGTATATTGATTTTGTGCTTTCCACCACTAAGGAACGCTTTGACGGTATGAAAATAGTTTTGGATTGTGCTAATGGTGCAGCCTATGAAGCTATGCCCACTATCTTGAAATCCCTTGGAGTAGATTTGGTGGTGATTAATGACCAGCCAAATGGTGTTAATATCAATGACAATTGCGGTTCCACTCATTTGGGGGTTCTGCAGAAGAAGGTTGTTGAGCTGGGCGCAGATTTCGGCATTGCCCATGATGGTGACGCCGACCGTTGTCTCTGTGTGGATGAAAAGGGCAATGTTATAGATGGTGACCACATGCTGATAATGTGTGCCAAGGAAATGATTGCTGCCGGCACCTTGAAAAACAACACTGTCGTTACTACTGTTATGGCGAATATTGGCTTCCATAAAGCTATTAAGGGCCTGAATGGCCGAGCAGAGATAACCAAGGTGGGAGATCGCTATGTACTGGAAAATATGCTGGCTAATGGCTACAACCTGGGCGGTGAGCAGTCTGGGCATATTATCTTCTCTGATTTTAGTACCACTGGCGATGGTCCTGTTACTGCCCTGCAGACTCTTAGCGCCATCAAGAGAAGCGGCCAAAAGGCTTCTGAGCTAAACGAGCTTATGGTGAGCTATCCTCAGCTTTTGGTAAATGTTTTAGTAAAGTCCAAGGATGGCTGGGAACAGAATGAGAATATTGCTGCTGCTATCAAAGCTGGTGAGGAGGAGCTAGGGGGAGATGGCCGTATTTTGGTGCGTCCTTCTGGCACAGAGCCTTTGATTCGTGTTATGGCTGAGGGACCAGATCAGGCTCAGTTGGAGATTATTTGTCAGAAAATTGCCGATGTAGTAGTAACTGAACAGGGAGCAAAATGATGAATAAAGCGATTGTTGTCGTTGGCTTTGGTGTAGGTGATATTCAGGTTAAGAAACGCTGCATTGATAGCTTGTTATTAGATTTAACAAAGACCTTTGGTAAGGAATATGATATTTATGAGGCCTGGACCAGTGATTTTTTGCGTCGCAAAATGGCTAGGGAAGGATATATTTTCCCGCCATTAGCAGAGGTTTTGGGAGATTTGCAGGTAAAGGGCTATGAAATGGTGGCAGTGATGCCAACTCATTTGACACCTGGAGAGGAATGGCAAAAGAAAATTATGCCAATCTTGCAGGAATATGAGCAGGTATTTCAGCAGCTAGGCTTTATGGAGCCTGTGCTAACTGCAGCGTCACCGGGGGATTTCCTGGCCATAGCGGATGACATCAAGTCGTTTTTTCAATTGTCTGATTTGGCTCCAGATGAGGATTTGGTGCTGATGGGGCATGGTTCACCTCATCATCACAATGTGGTATATGAATATTTACAGAATTTTGCGGATGAGCAGAAGTGGCCTGTACATATTGGTGTTGTGGAGCCAGATGATTATCCTAATCAGCAGGATGTTCTCCAGCGATTAAAGGCGAAAGGCTGCCGCAAGGTATATTTGAGGCCGCTGCTGTTAGCTGGTGGCAACCATGCAACCTACGATTTGGCTGGAGATCAGGAAGATTCCTGGAAAAATCGTCTTGGGCAGGCTGGCTTGGAAGTTCGTTATTCCACAGCGGGGCTGGGGGAATATGAAGCCTTCCGTAGACTGTATATAAAGAAATTGGCAAATTTTCTGAAATCATAACGAGATGTCCGATGTTCTCTACTTTTGCAGGTGCGGGATGCTGCGCTAATGACAGGGTGGATATAATATCTCCATAACAAATGGTTATGAAAATTATTCTGATATCTTACTTTTATATGTGTGAATTTTCTGTTATAATATACAAGGGTATTGTTAGAAAGCTGTGGAGCATCGGCGTGGTATAATGGAGATGCTAATAACAGTGGATGTTTTACTATAATTTAAGGCGGTGTCTATATGGAAAAAGAGATGACAAATCCAGCTGTCATAATGTTAATCAATATGACAATTGTATTTGCGGTATTGGCTCTCCTGAACCTTTTTATCAGGTTGATTCATTTTATTGACCCAACCAAGAAGGCGAAGAAGGCCCCAGCGGCTGCTCCAAGAAAAAAAGCAGCACCAAGGAAGGCGGCTCCTGCAAAGGCGGCAGCTCCAGCGGTAGCAGCGGGGGTCAGTGGAGAGACTGTGGCGGCTATTGCAGGTGCATTGGCAGCCTATGGTATTGGTTTTTCTCAAATCAGAGCGATTCGGCCAGCAGCGAGAAACAGTTGGATCGGAGCTGCTCGTATTAATGGTTTGAGAAATGACAAGTAATGTTTATTTTTTAGACGAATGAGGAGGCAATTATTATGGCAGTAACAAATGGTGTAAACAAGGACACAGTAGCAGTAATCGCAGGGGCATTGGCTGCAATGGGAATAGGATTTTCTCGCATTAAGGCAATTCGTCCGGCAGCTCGTCAGAATTGGACCGATTCTGCCAAGGTGATTGCCCTGAGAAAATTTTAAAAATCTTAGACACAAGGGGTGCATTAATTAATGGAAATTTTTGATGCGTTTGCGATTTCCTTGCAGTCCGTATGGCTGGACAGTGGTTTTGCAGCTTTTACCATGGGTAATTTGGCGATGATCATTGTAGGTATTGTCCTGCTGTACATGGCTATTGGCAAGGAATATGAGCCGTTGCTTTTGGCTCCTATTGCATTTGGTTGTATTATGGCTAACTTTCCTGCTACCGGCTTCCTGGAGGAGCCAGGCGTTATGCAGGTTATCAATTATGGTATCAAATATGAGATCTTCCCACCATTGATTTTCCTTGGTGTAGGAGCCATGACAGATTTTGGTCCGCTTTTGGCTAATCCAAATACTCTGTTCATGGGTGCAGCTGCTCAGTTTGGTGTATTTATCGCCTTGGCTGGTGCTATGTGCTTGGGCTTTACAGCTCAGGAGGCATCTGCTATTGGTATCATTGGTGGCGCAGATGGCCCTACCGCTATCTATATGGCCTCCAAGATGGCACCAAATCTTTTGGGTGCTATTGCAGTAGCAGCATATTCTTATATGTCTTTGGTGCCACTGATTCAGCCACCTATTATGAAGCTGTGCACTAACCAGAAGGAGCGTGAGATCAAGATGGATCAGCTCCGCAACGTTACTCATTTTGAAAAGGTAGTTTTCCCTATCGCGGCCGCAATCTTGATTTCCTTATTGTTACCGCCTGTAGCTGCCCTGATCAGCATGCTGATGTTGGGCAATTTGTTCCGTGAATCCGGCGTAACTGAGCGTCTGTCTGATACTTCTCAGAATGCGCTCTGCAATATCGTTACCATCTTTTTGGCAACCGGTACTGGTATGACCATGAGTGCTGAGCACTTTCTGACCATTCAGACTTTGGAGATTATTGCTCTTGGTCTGGTGGCCTTCGCTGGTGGTACTGCTGCTGGTGTTTTGCTGGGCAAGGTTATGTGCCGTCTCTCCGGCTGGAAGATTAATCCTTTGATTGGTTCCGCTGGTGTATCTGCCGTTCCTATGGCTGCTCGTGTATCTCAGATTGTAGGTCAGAAGGCAAATCCTTCCAACTTCCTGCTGATGCATGCAATGGGCCCTAATGTGGCAGGTGTTATCGGTACAGCTGTAGCAGCTGGTACTATGCTGGCTATGTTGGGAGCAAAATAAAATAGTAAATAATGTATATGATTTGGAGCCATCCTTTGAGGGTGGCTCTTTTTTTGTCTATTTTGTCAAAATAAAACATGGTGAAGATATCATAAGCAGTTATATTCTGCTACAGTATTTTCACCATGTTATTTAAGTTTTATGTAGTTTAGTCGATTTGTAGTCTCATGCCTAAGGGGAGGATAGTCTGGACTTTGGGAGAAACTATCCTCTTAGATTATGTAAAAGAGACATTTTCATGTCGTAATAATCGGGACTCATATCTAAATAATGTTTATGAGGATTTTCAAAGCGCTGCTCTTCCTGCCAAATTTCGGAGGTGAGCTGCTCCTTAACATAGTTGCGAATTTCTTCCAGGGTAGGGGCTGTCTGAGTGCGCTTCCCGTCTTTGATAACAAGCTGCTGCAGTTCCTTGCAGGTACAGTTTTCAAAGAAGCGATTCTTCCAAGGTTTCTCAGGATCAACATAGCGATATGGCTTGGTCATATCAACTTCCTCGTCAAAGCTGGTTAATAGATCTGCCACAGCATAGCCTTCTTCGCCATAAACGCGATATACCCGTTTGAAGCCAGGATTGGTAATTTTTTCTACTGTTTCAGATACTTTGATGCGAGGCTCATAATTGCCATTGTTTTCTACCGCCGTAATCTTGTAAACTGCCCCAAAGACAGGGTCGCTTTTGGCGGTAATTAAGCGTTCGCCTACACCAAAGGCATCAATTTGGCCACCCTGATTGAGAATGGAACTAATAGTGTATTCATCCAGACTATTGGAAACTACAATTTTGCAATCATCTAAACCTGCATCATCCAGCATTTTCCGAACTCGTTTGGAAAGATATGCCAGGTCACCGGAGTCGATGCGAATACCTTTGAGGCGCTTGCCCATAGGCTCTAAAATCTCTTTGGCTACTCGAATGGCAGCAGGGATGCCAGAATGGATTACATCATAGGTATCTACCAGCAATACCGTGGAATCAGGATATACCTCCGCATATTTTTTAAAGGCCTCAAATTCATCCTTGTAGAACATTACCCAGCTGTGAGCCATGGTGCCGCTGACAGGAATATTGAATTTTTGGCCAGCTAATACAGTAGCTGTACCAACAGCTCCGGCAATATAAGCAGCTCTGGCTCCATAGACAGCTGCATCCATATTATGGGCACGGCGGGCACCAAAATCGGAAACAGCCCGACCATCAGCAGCTCGGACAATACGGCTGGTTTTGGTGGCAATTAAGGATTGGTGATTTACTAGAGCCAGCAGAGCAGTTTCCACCAGCTGAGCATCGATGAGGGGAGCCACAACAGTGACACAGGGCTCATTAGGATACATAATAGTGCCTTCTGGGAAAGCGTAGATATCGCCGCTGAAATGAAAATCCTTCAGATAGTCAAGAAATTCCTGCGAGAACAGCTGCAAGGAGGCAAAATATTCAATATCCTGCTGGGAGAAATGCATATTTTCAATGTATTCTAGAATTTGCTCCAAACCTGCAAAAATGGCAAAGCCACCTTCGTCAGGATTTTTGCGGTAGAAAATGTCAAAAATTACCTTGGGCTGTGTATCATTGTTGGCAAAGTAACCATTGGCCATGGTCATTTCGTACAAATCCATCATCATGCTAATATTGCGGGTGGAAAATTGTGTCATAAAGCTCGCCTCTAATCGTAATGTTAAAAAAATTGTTATACCATTTTACTATACACTTTCAGGAAAAAACATGCAATATTTTCCTATGAAAAAAGCACCGCTGAGCGGTGCTGAATTTCAATCTGGTCGGGATGACAGGATTTGAACCTGCGGCCTCTTCGTCCCGAACGAAGCGCGCTACCAAGCTGTGCTACATCCCGACAACGATTAATTATACCCCTGCTAATACTATTTGACAAGCAAAAATTATTAGCAGGGATAGGTTAGTCAGAATTTGGGAGATTAGCAAACGCCCTGAGCCAACATAGCATCTGCAACCTTCAGGAAGCCAGCAATATTGCAGCCTACCAGCAGATTGCCTTCATGGCCATACTCCTTAGCACAACGCTTGGAGTTCTCATAGATATCAGCCATAATGGTTTTCAGCTTGTCATCAACCTCTTCAAAGGTCCAGCTGTAACGCATGGAGTTCTGAGCCATTTCCAGAGCAGAAACAGCAACACCGCCTGCATTAGCAGCCTTAGCAGGTGCAAAGAGAACCTTGCTGTTCTGGATGTACTCAATAGCATCCAGAGTACATGGCATGTTGGCACCCTCGCCTACAGCCTTAACGCCATTGGCAACCAAAGCCTTGGCAGACTCCAGATCCAGCTCCTGCTGAGTAGCACATGGCAGAGCAATATCGCAAGGAATGGTCCAAATGCCCTTGCAGCCTTCATGGTATTCAGCAGATGGCTTAGCATCTACGTATTCCTTAATACGGCCGCGACGAACTTCCTTAATCTCCTTGACAATATTCAGGTCAATGCCGTCCTTGTCATAAATGTAGCCATTGGAATCGGAGCAGGCAACAACCTTGGCACCAAATTCCTGAGCCTTTTCAATGGCATAGGTAGCAACATTGCCGGAGCCAGAAATAACAACAGTCTGATTCTTGTAGTCAATACCAGCATCAGCCAGCATCAGCTTGGTGAAATAGAGGAGACCATAGCCGGTAGCCTCAGTACGTGCCAAGCTGCCGCCATAGTTCAGGCCCTTACCGGTGAGTACGCCAGCATCATAAGCATTGCGGATGCGCTTGTACTGACCATAGAGATAACCAATCTCGCGGCCGCCTACACCAATATCACCAGCAGGTACATCAGTGTTCAGGCCAATATGACGGCAGAGCTCAGTCATAAAGCTCTGGCAGAAGCGCATGATTTCAGCATCAGACTTGCCTTTTGGATCAAAGTTGGAGCCACCCTTACCGCCACCGATAGGGAGGGTAGTCAGAGCATTTTTGAAAATCTGCTCAAAGCCCAAGAACTTGATGATGCTGAGATTTACAGATGGATGGAGGCGGAGACCACCTTTGTATGGGCCAATGGCACTGTTAAACTGTACACGATAGCCCTTGTTTACATGTACCTTGCCAGCGTCGTCGGTCCAAGGCACACGGAACATAACAACACGCTCAGGCTCAACAATACGCTCAAGAATAGCCTGCTGCTGATACTTAGGATTCTTTTC
>CAKPVW010000045.1 GCA_934196075.1 uncultured Anaerovibrio sp. | reverse complement strand
ATTAAATGGTGGATTGCACCAATAGGTACTATTTTTATTAACCTGATCAAGATGGTTATCGTACCTATCGTTTTTACCTCTCTAGTAGTAGGTATGACCAGTCTTGGTGATTTAAAAAAGCTAGGACGTATCGGCATTAAGACAATTTTCATTTATTTATTCACTACTGCTATTGCTATTATTATCGGCTTTGCCGTAGCAGGTATTATCCATCCTGGTATTGGTCTGGAAATGACTGCTGGCGATGCTGTCAAGGTAAAGGAAGCACCTTCCATTATGCAGGTATTTGTTGCAATGGTACCTACTAACCCTGTTGCTTCTATGGCCAAGGCTGACATTTTGCCTATCATTATCTTTGCTCTGTTTGTTGGCGTTGGTATTCTTCAGGTTGGCGGCAAAAAGAGCCAGCTGCTGATTGACTGGTTCGATGCAGCTGCTGAAGTCAGCTACAAGATTATCAACATGGTAATGCAGTTCGCTCCTATCGGTGTATTCTGCTTGCTGTTACCAGTAGTAGCCGAAAATGGTCCTAAGGTTCTTTTACCTCTGCTTTCCGTTATCGCCTGCATGGCCTTAGGTAGTGTTATTCACGCTGTAGCTGTTTATTCCAGTATGGCTCGCATTTGGGGCAACACCTCCCCTATCAAGTTCTTCAATGGTATGTCTGAGGCAATTTTGATTGCCTTCACCACCTGCTCCTCTGCAGCTACCCTGCCTATTAACATGAAGAATTGTCAGGAGAAACTAGGCTGTTCCCGTGATATTACTTCCTTTGTATTACCTCTGGGTGCTACCATCAACATGGATGGTACAGCAATCTATATGGGCGTATGCTCCTTGTTTATTGCCAATGTTTATGGTATTGACCTAACTATGGCTCAGATGGGTATGATTGTCCTGACTGGTACGCTGGCTTCCATCGGTACAGCTGGTGTTCCTGGTGCTGGCTTGATTATGCTCTCCATGGTTCTTCTTTCCGTAGGTCTGCCTATGGAAGGTCTGGCTCTGGTAGCTGGTATTGACCGTATTCTGGATATGTTCCGCACCACTGTTAATATCACCGGTGATGCTGCTGTTACCTGTGTTATCAACGAAACTGAAAAGCACCTTTAATCCACTCTTCATAGAAATTTATGAACAATGAAAAATTCCGGTATAGTCTAGAAAGGCTATGCCGGAATTTTTTTGCAATGATTATAAATATTGTTGATTAGCTTTTGCCCTTTTTATAGGCTTCTGCTAAAAGCTGAATAGGATGATATACTACCTGAGGCATCTTGTTTTGGATAATACCATCGGTTATATGCATCCGACAGCTTGGACAGCTGGCGCATACATAATCAGCCTTGGTAGCAGCAATATTGCTGCATTTACGATCGTTAATCTGACGAGAAAGCTCATAGTGAGCCAGACAGAAGGAACCACCAGAACCACAGCACCGATCATGTTCATTCATTTCTACGAATTTTATGCCTGGTATAGCCTTCAAAATTTCTCGTGGTTGCTGGGTAACCTTGATACCACGCACCATATGACATGGATCGTGCATGGTAACCACCTTATCGATATGCCCTAGATTATCCTTACGATAGCCAGTTTCCACCAGATACTGGCTAATCTCTCTCACCTTATCAGATATCTTTTGGGCTCTAGCCTGCCACTCTGGCTCATCAGCCAGCCATTTAGGATAATCTTTTAATGCCTCCACACAGGAACCACAGGCACCCACAATATAATCAGCTTGACATGCTTCAAAAACCTCTATATTGTGCTTGGCCATCTCATTGGCCATTTCAAAAGCGCCAGAAACATGAACCGGTGTACCACAGCAATGCTGCTTGCCTGGAATAACAATTTCGTTGCCGTTTTCCTTCAATACCTCAATAACGGCCTGCCCCATATCTGTATACATAAAATTAATAGTGCAGCCTGTGAAAAATGCCACCCGATGTTTGGCATTAGGTACCTTGATAACCTCTGGATATTGAGAACGCAATGGCGTAGAGGCCAATGGTGCCGTAGCTCGATTAGGATCCATACCAGGAGCCGGAAATCTGGAAAGTACAGCATTCTTGTCCGGCACATCTTTGAAGGTAAGCCAGCCAAACATGCCGCCCATACGAAGCACGGTATTAAACAATGGCCGATTGCTTAACAGCTTAAAGACAGTTTTCTTCACCGGATGAAGCCCTCTAGCCTGAATGGCAGCATGACGAGCCCTCAGAATCAGTTCATCAGCCTGCACGCCGCAAGGACAGTTGGCAGAACAGGTTTTACAGTTCAAGCAAGCAGCCATAATACTGTCAAATTCTGCACTTATAGGAAGCTTACCGCTAAGAACAGCCTGCATCAGGGATATTTTTCCTCGTGCTACAGAAAATTCCTTTTTGGTTTCCCGATAAATTGGACAACCAGCCTGACAATTACCGCATTTCATGCAGTTGGCCAAGGCATCATCCAAATCACGAAGCAAAGTTGCATCGTGGCTGTTCATGGCCTCGGCAGTTAATTTATTCTCAGCCATAATCAACACTCCCCTAGCAATTTACCTGGATTCAAAATCAAATTAGGATCCAAAGCGCGCTTAATAGCCTTCATGGCATTCATACCTTCCGGACCATGCTGCTGCTCCATCCAAGGCAGCTTACCCAGACCAATACCATGTTCTCCGGAAAGAGTTCCTCCCAAGGACAAGGCTCCCTTAAAAATATCATCCATAGCCGCATGTACACGTTTCATTTCATCGCTATCCCGCAAATCACATACAATGGTTGGATGCATATTGCCATCGCCTGCGTGACCAAAAGTACCAATCGTTACATTATGATCCTTGGAAGCCTTCTTTACAATATTCAGAAACTGAGGAATTTTGCTTCTAGGTATGGTAGCATCTTCAACAAAAGTAGTAGGACGCAGCTTAGCCAGACATGGCAGAGCCATACGGCGGGCAGTCCACAACTGAGCTTTATGTTCTGGTGATTTGGCCAGAGTAACCTCTCGAGCATTGTTTTCCTTCAATACCGCCAATACCTTGGTCTTTTCATCCTCTACCACAATAGGATTGCCATCTACCTCTATAAGCAGGATAGCATCTGCATCCACTGGCAGACCTACATGCATAAAATCCTCAACAGTGCGAATAGTAGCATTATCTAGAATCTCCAGAGTGGCAGGAATAATCTTGGCTGCAATAATACCAGATACAGCTTTACCAGCATCATCAAGGGAATCAAAAATAGCAATCATACTCTTGGTGGCCTCAGGAGCAGGTACCAGCTTCAGCAAAGCCTTGGTAACAATACCAAGAGTTCCCTCGGAACCGGTAAAAAGCTTGGTCATATCATAGCCTGATACATCCTTAACGTTTTTGCCGCCAGTATGAATAATATCGCCATTGGCCAAAACTACCTCCAGCCCCTGAACATAATTTTTGGTAATACCATACTTCAGCCCTCGCAGACCGCCGGAATTTTCCGCAATAGTACCGCCTAGGCTAGCAGTTTTTACTGTGCCTGGATCAGGCGGATAAATCAATCCATATGGGGCAATATAGTCGTTAATATCCTGTACGATAACGCCCACCTCTACCTCGGCAATGAGATTTTCCAGATCCAAATCAAGTATTTTGTCAAATCTCAGCATCAGCAATACAATACCTCCATTTAATGGTGCTGTACCTGCTGATAGATTAGTGCCTGAACCACGAGGATAAACAGGAATTTTATGCTGGTTAGCATATTTCATAATCTGGGAAACCTCCTGGGTATTTTCAGGAGACACTACTACATCTGGCATATAGGAATGTCCAGGTGTAGCATCATAGGAATACTCGTAAAGGGCCTCAGGCGTATGTAAAACATGCTCCTTGCCAACAATTTCCTCCATGGCGGTAATCAACTGGTTCTTATCCATAGCTACTCTCCTTCTAACTACTCATACATAAATTACCCCTTAACTTCCCCGTTAAACAAATGGCTCCGCTGCTTTCTGAATCCCCCCTGGATTTGCTTGCAGCCAGCTGGCAAAATCCAATCCACTATCTCCTACAGCTCTCCCCAAAGCTACTAGGAAATCTGGAACTTCTGTCTCGAATATCACACCTACCTCCTTTCCAAATACCTCCTTGTCCTGCAATGCGCAGCCGTTAATAGTTAGCAGCCAAGCTGATTGTCTCTCCTTAACTGCCCCACGGAAGCCTATTACAGCCAACTGCGGGGTAGCACAGGAGCCAGGACAGCCAGAAATATGGATAGCAGGCAATGCTCCATCAGGTATGCCTGCCTCCCGCACTGCCTTTATGGATGCCATCAAAACAGCCTGAGAATCCCTTACTCCCTGCTGACATATAGAGGAGCCAATGCAGGCTGAAGCCATTTCAAATTGAGAACGAGCTGAATCACTAGCAGTAAGCTGTATAAATTTCTCAGCCTCCTGAGCATTCAGATTAACAATATAAGCAGTCTCATCCAAAGCCAATCTAATCTCTCCAGCCTCTACCTTCTGCAGGGCATCACTAACCTGACAGAAAATATCTGGATTTGGACAGCCTCCTAATGGATGCCATATTACACTATAAAGTCCCTCCTGCTTTTGAGGAATGGCTCTTGGATGCTGAATAGTACCTGAACCAACCTTGGTAACAATCTCCTGATGAATTTCAAAATTGAAATCGTCAGTCCCCTCTACCTCTGCCAGTTTTTCCAGAAATGCCTTACGGTAATTCTCTGGTCCGCCTAGAGTTTCCTGCATAAAGCGACTCCTAGCTCTCATACGATTCTTATAATCTCCATAGGTACGGAACAACACCCACATAGCGCGAACGTATTTCAAAATATCCTTTGGCTCCACAGCCTCAGCTACCTTAACACCTATCATTGGATTTAAGCCAAGACCACCTGCGCTGTACACATCAAATTTACCATCAGGACGAGCAGCAAAGCCCAAATCACGCATGGTGGCATGGGACTGGTTTTTAGGAGAGCTGGAAAAGCCTATTTTATATTTACGAGGCATCTTCTCCGCATTAATAAACTGCATAGCATATTGACCAGCAGCCTCTGCATAAGGCATAACATCAAAGTATTCATCCTTATCTAGTCCAGATAAAGGAGAACAAGTCGTGTTGCGAGGAAAATCTCCACCACCGCCTACTGTAACAATTCCCACCTGCAGAGCATCCTCCATAATCTGACACACTGGCTCCAAAGCCAAATTGTGCAGCTGCACAGTTTGGCAGGTAGTGAATTTCATTTTATTGATAGCATATTTTCTTACAGCATCAGCAATAAAGGCCATTTTTTTTGGTGTAAGCCTGCCTGCTGGCATTCTCAGCCGCAACATACTGAGAGGTGTATCTCCCTTTTGGGCGTAACTGCCAAATTTACCGGAAATCCCCTTGTATTCTGCTCTTTTCAATTCTCCAGCGTAATATTTGGCCGCCGCTTCTCGAAAAACCTTCATATCTTCCTTCCAGTCAGATTCTGGAATAATCTTCATATTAATACACCTCTCCTAATCTAAACTTTACTACTGCTTATTAATTCGATACAAATATGTAAAATCCTGCCTAACAACGTGAAATGTTCAATTTATTTTTGCTCACAGTTTTTATTTAGCACAGGTTGTTGGTTGATTTTTACCAGCATAATCAAAAAGGCTATCATTCTTTTCCTCCAAAGCCTTAATCATATGATAAGTATATTCATTATATGGCGTAGGTATCCCCAACTCCTGTCCCATTTTTATCAAAGCCCCAGAGAACATATCTATTTCTGTATGTCTGCCGGCATCCAAATCCTGTAACGTAGAATATCTAGCAGCTGGTGGTACCGGACAGCCCTTGACAGCTGATTTTTCTGCCAGTGAAATATCTATACCCTTGGCCTGAGCTATAGCCTCCAGTTCATGGCGCAAAGCCTTGCTAATAAATTTCATATGTTGACTATCCCTATAACAGCCAACGCCAGCTCCCAAAATGGCCTGAGGTAAATTATTGGTGACATTGAGGCGGAATTTGCTCCAAATTTCCTCTAGGATATGCTCAGTTACCCGGTAATGAATATGGGTATCAGCAAAAAGCTTTTCTATAGCTTGGATTCGCTTGCTTGCAAAAGGAGCCTGCAGCTCACCAAGTATAATGCCAATGGTAGCATCAGTATCAAAAATATATTCATCCTGTTCCTTGTGAGAAGCTATTTTGATAAGAGAATAGAGTAATTTTTCCTGACCAACAACAGAAGCAATAATATCTTCACTGTCCACACCATTCATCAAACTCATAACAGTGGTATTCTCGCCAGCAATAGCTTTAATATCATCCAAAGTGCCAGGCAAAGCACCATATTTCAGCGCTACTATCAAAAGGTCAACATTATGAGCCTCCTTGGGGCTCCACACCTGAGGATGATAAACTACATTGTTTATTTTGCAGCCTTGCTCAAGGCGCTGAGCCCGCTCTCCTGTAGCCACAACGCCTAAAGTTATACCTGGTTTATTAGCCAGACCTTGAATTATATAGGAACCAACTGCCCCTGCCCCCAGAACAGCTACTGATTTAATCTCCATAATGATGACCTCCTATCAATACATATTATATATATATTCTTTATTATAGTCCAATTTGCTCAACTTGTATATTATTTTTTCATCAAAAACAAAATCCCCTAGGAAATGCTGTTTGCCATAGCCTTGTCAGTTTTTCCAACGAGGTCGCTACAAAAAACAGCATCTCAAAGGGGATATGTACTTTAGTCAGAATGATAATTTAACAATTTTTTACATTTAGGGCACGAATAGCATTCAATACTGCCAGAATCATAACTCCTACATCAGCAAATATAGCAAACCACATATTTGCTATACCTACGGCCCCAAGAAGCAAGCACAGAGCCTTGATGCCAATGGCAAAAATAATATTTTCGTAAACAATGCTCATACATTTCTTTGCTATATTAATGGCCTTGGCAATGTTTCTTGGATTATCATCCATAAGAACTACATCAGCAGCTTCAATAGCCGCATCAGAGCCCATTGCTCCCATGGCAATACCAATATCTGCTCTAGTCAGCACAGGGGCGTCGTTAATACCATCGCCCACAAAGGCCAAATTGCTATCCTGTTCCTTGGCAGATAACAAATTTTCCACCTGTGTAACCTTGTCGGCTGGCAGCAGCTGACTGTGTACCTCATCAATAGCCAGCTCATGAGCAACCGCTTGAGCTACGGAATCTCTATCACCAGTAAGCATAACAGTTTTTTTGATACCAGCCTTTTTTAGAGCCTGAATTGCTTCCTTTGATTGAGGCTTAACAACATCGGAAATTACAATATGTCCCCCATATTCATTATTAATAGCAATATGAATAATGGTGCCAGTGCTATGACAGCTTTTATATGCTACATGAAGCTGATCCATCAACTTGTCATTACCTACAGCTACAGATTTTCCATCTACCTTGGCCACAATACCATGACCGCTGATTTCCTGAATATCTGTAACTCTATTTCTGTCTATCTCTCCCTTATGGGCCCGTTGCAGACTCAGGCTGATGGGATGGGAGGACGCACATTCTGCCAAGGCTGCATATTCCAACAGCTTTTCCTGGGCCAGAATATTGTGATGTACAGCACTAACCTGAAAAACGCCGTGTGTCAAGGTGCCGGTTTTGTCGAAAACCACATATTTTGTCTTGGACAGGGCTTCCAGATAATTGGAGCCTTTAACCAAAATGCCCTCCTTGCTGGCACCACCAATACCGGCGAAAAAGCTTAGTGGTACACTTATAACCAAGGCACAAGGACAGCTGATTACCAAGAAAGTTAAGGCCCTATATACCCAAATATCCCAATCTGCCCCAACCTGCCAAATAAACAAATTAGCCAAAGGCGGCAATATGGCCAAGGCTAAGGCACTATAGCAGACAAATGGCGTATATACCCGGGCAAATTTGGAAATAAAATTCTCAGATTTGGACTTACGGGAGGTGGCATTTTCCACCAGTTCCAAAATTTTAGCTACTGTGGAATCATCAAATTCCTTGGTAGTACGAATTTTCAACACTCCATTAGTATTGATACAGCCACTAATGATTTCATCCCCTACCACAGCATTGCGTGGTACACTTTCACCAGTAAGGGCACTGGTGTCAAGACTGGCCTTGCCCTCTACGACAATTCCATCCAAGGGAATTTTTTCTCCTGGCTGAACTACAATGATATCTCCCACAGCCACATCATAGGGATCAACTTTGTTAAGCTGTCCATTGACTTCAATATTAGCATAATCTGGGCGGATATCCATCAGGGCTGTAATATTGCGCCGACTTTTGCCAACTGCATAGCTTTGGAATAGCTCACCAATCTGATAAAACAGCATAACTGCAATGGCTTCATTGTAATCTCCACTTTGTTCATAAATTGCCAAAGCAAAGGCGCCTATGGTAGCTACTGCCATCAGGAAATTCTCATCAAAGACCTGCTTATTGCAAATTCCCTTCCAGGATTTCAGAAGTATATCATAGCCGATAATACCATATACTGCCAAGAAACATATTAGCTGCAACACACCAGTAACAGGTACAAACTGCAGCAATATTGTCAAAAGGCTAGCTATGATAATACGTTTTAGCATCAGCTTTTGTTTTTTGTTCATTGCCTACCTCCCGAATACTGAATATTCTACCACAGGATTAATCGATACTCAAAAATACTCTAACTAGTCAAGCCTACAATTTAGAATTCAATCTCACAATCAGATTCTACCCTGCGACAATTCTTCAATACCTCAGGCATAACAGTCTTAGGGTCTTGATCATCCTCAAACTCTACAATCATTTTCTGCGTCATAAAATTCACTACAGCATTGGCTACCCCAGCAGTTTTCTTGGTGGCCTCCTCCATAAGATTGGCACAGTTAGCACAGTCTACCTCAATTTTATAGCTTCTTTTCATTTGAAAATCTCCTTTCTAAAATACATTGATTTAACAATTAAGTATTTGTTTAATCGTTCTATCTGTAGTATAATATATGTACAGATAGAAGTCAATACCAATGAGAAAAATTTTCATTGGTATGCTATCTGACTTGGATATGAATATAGGGAGCTGAAATAAATGAGTCAGGAAAAGCAACTTCCCCATGACCACCATGAAAACCAGATAGCCTTTGATTTTCTTTGTGCCAATATTGACCATGTTGAGGATTTTCGCATTGTTTCAGATATTTTCAAACAATTAGGTGATTCTACCCGCCTACGGATTTTTTGGCTGCTTTGTCATTGTGAGGAATGTGTTCAAAATATTGCTGCCATGATGAATATGTCCAGCCCAGCCATTTCCCATCATCTCCGTCCACTCAAGGCCAGTGGACTGATAATTAGCCGTCGGGAAGGCAAAGAGGTTTACTACAAAGCTGCAGATACCCCTCAGACTCAGCTGTTACACAAAATGATGGAGCAGGTTATGCAGATAAGTTGTCAGATATGTCCCAAATAAAACACCCCCTATGAAGCATGAAGCAACAAATTTCATATTTCATAGGGGGATTCGTATTTAGGAGCTATTATGATACAGGCTTCTATCATATAGAGATAGGGATATCAGACACTTTGTTATTGTGGCAATATACCTTCGGCCTGAGCCTGCTGGATATCATCTGTTAAACGTGCCATATTGTACATGGTGGCTTCAATAGGCGTAATCTCTTTGGTAGTTGTGGAAGTCATGGAGGAAGCTATAGGCTCTCCAGAGGTGGTAAAGAAACTGGTTTCCGTAGCAATCCTATATAGGTTAGGATTTTTCTTGTCCATGGTACCACTAATCTTAATCTGGGCAATGTATTCACAGCCAGATGTCTCAGCTTCCTGGCAGGCTGTAAACAGAGTATCCACATCGTTATCAGCAGCTGCTGCATTTTCGCTTACATGAATACGCTGGAATTGATCCATAAGCAAATCACCGGCAGCTATCTGCATATAAGCACCATCATTTTGAATATTATCTGGCAGCTTTAGCTGGACTGGTGCAATATAAACCCTACCTTTATCAAATTGCTGATTCCACAGGGGACCAGGAGCCATTTCATCATCTAGAGCCTCCGGTTTATAAGAGGCCGCTTGCAGCAGTGTTAGCTCTCCGCCTAGGATTTCATCATAATAACCCCGGACAGCTGCATCCAGATAACCTGCCATGGAATGATTAAATTTATGGGAATTTTCATTTTTTTGCCATTTATATTCTGTACCGAAGTGTACATAACCTGATTTCAGCAGTTGGAGGGCATTTTTCACAAAATCCCCGCTTATGGTATAACGGCTTACATCCAAGAGACAGCCATACTCCTCCGCAAAGGCTGTATTGCCAACAGTAGGAGCACCAAAAGTAATAATACTTAGCTGACTGGGATCTACGCCGGCAGCCACCAACCTAGCGCCTAATAAAGTAGCTACTGCCCCGCCAAGGCTATGACCTGTAATATACAAATGATCATTTGATTCGGCCAAATATTTCTGAATCTTATTAGCAACTATGGTACCACTTTCTCTGGGCGTAAAAAAAGCTGTCATGGTATAATCGTTGAAACCACGATGTACCATGGGGGAATTGGCATCCACCTTTTCCTGCTCCGCATATTGCCGAAATTCCTCTGCATTGGTGCCGCCGAACAATACCTTGCTGCAGCGTAAATCTACCTCTACATCCTTCAACTTTTCCGTGCCGGGAATCACAATCAAAGTTTCCTGCTGTCCTGACTCCGCATCCTGATTCACAAGGGTGTAAAAAACCGTGTTAGCACGGGAATCCTTATTGCGATAATCAGTAAAGTACCAGCCTAGTCGCTTCATTTCCTGGCGCACCAGCTCATTCATCTCAGTATCATATACAGCCATATCTGCCAAAGCACAAATATAGGCCAGTCTAGCCTGCTGGGCAACGCTGCGGCCCTGTGCTCCTGCCAGTGTTGGCAATAAAAATACTAAAGCCCAAAGACAGATAAATATTTTCTTCATTATTATACCCCCTTTATCAGTAAAATTATTACTTGTCGAAACCATGTCCTCCTACAGAGACGAAAGCATCGAATATATTGTTTAGCACAACATCCCTCCACCTATAGAGTTGGTGGACATCGGACACCTCGTTATATACATTAGCTAGACTTGACTAGCAAAGCCAAAAGAAATATAGTATTAAGAGACAATTGAGAAGTATTATCATTTATTTAAGAAAGGAGTTTTGCCTTATGTCCGAACTACTAAATATTAATGTCTTACAAGGACTATTAATCCCATTTGCTGGCACTACGTTAGGTGCAGCCTGTGTCTTTTTTATGAAAAAAGAACTTAATCAGATGGTACAGCGCAGTCTGACTGGCTTTGCTGCTGGCGTTATGGTGGCTGCCTCCATTTGGAGTCTCCTGATTCCGGCCATAGAGCAAGCAGCGGAAATGGAAAAATTTGCCTTTGTACCTGCTGTGACAGGTTTTTGGCTAGGCATATTATTTCTTCTGCTTTTGGACCATATTACTCCCCACATTCATATGTACAGTCAGGAGCAGGAAGGACCTAAATGTTCCTTTTCCAAAACCTTGATGCTGGTATTAGCCGTTATTATTCATAATATCCCTGAGGGAATGGCCGTAGGCGTTGTATATGCCAGCTGGCAGGCAGGCATATCAGAGATCTCTCTAGCTGCAGCCACCGCACTCTCCATCGGCATTGCCATTCAAAATTTCCCTGAAGGCGCCATTGTATCTATGCCCCTAAAATCTGCTGGTATCAGTACCAGCAAAGCCTTTGGCTGGGGTGTATTTTCTGGCGCCGTAGAGCCTTTAGCTGGTATATTGACTATTGTTTTTGCCAGTCTGATTGTACCTATATTGCCATATATGCTTAGTTTTGCCGCTGGAGCTATGCTATATGTGGTAGTTGAGGAATTGATACCAGAAATGTCCACTGGTGCTCATTCCGATATAGGCACAATTATGTTTGCTGTAGGTTTCAGCTTGATGATGACCTTGGATGTAGCCTTAGGATAGTTTAGTCAATCCAAATCCAAAGCAGCCTTGGCCAATTGGTCTGCCCTTTCGTTACCTTCTACGCCTGTATGTCCCTCTACCTTCTGAAAGTGCACCATATTCAACCTAGATGCCATAAATTCTGCATAAGCCTTGGTTTCTGGCAATTTTGCCTGCCAACGCTTGAGAGGCCAGGCTGCAATTCCCTCATAATCATGACAGATGGTAATAGGCTCCTCTCCCATAGCTTCCGCCCACAATACGGCCTGCCTGGCTCCCTCCATTTCTCCCGCCACATTGCGGAGTCTAGCTGCCTCTGGCGAGGTTCCCTTGCCGTTGGCCTCAAAAGCAGGCTGACCATCCCGATAGGCAACAAACCCCCAACTATAACAGCCGTGACGATAAGAGCCGTCAACAAATACAACAATCCCCTGCTGTAATAGCTCCTTATCAAAGGTCTTAGTTCCTTCTTCTCCCCCCATAAATGCCTCTGCCTCTGCCAAGGTCGCAAAGCCTTTAAATCTGGCTCCCTTAAAGCCTACCACCTGCCTTTGACATTCAGTCCAAGTCTTGTAGATACCCGGGTTACGGCCAGACAATACTGCATAATAATTATTTTTTGCTTTTGCCAACAGAACCTCCTTGCATTCTTTCCAAATGCTCTGTCCAAAATAAATCCATCCAATACGCAAAAACGGCATGACCTTCCAAGCGGAGTGGTTATGCCGTCTTTTGCTATGTTAATTATCTATTCACTAAATCCATAGCACAGCTATTGGCCTCAAAGAGAATCTTTTCCTCATCCATAGTTTTCAATTCTCCCTTTTCCATAATGATACGGCCATTACAAAGCATGGTATCTGCACTAGCGCTGCTAGCAGAATAAACCAGCAGTGATACTAGATTGTGTCGCGGACACCATTCAGGACGGCGCATATCGTAAAGGACAATATCAGCCTTGGCACCAGCCTCAATTTTGCCTACATTATCCAACCAAAGAGCCTTGGCGCCATATTCTGTGCCCATGCGGAGTGCCTGTGCCGCATCTACAGCCAATGGATCCAGTTCCTTTACCTTGTGCAGCATGGCAGCTAGTCGAATCTCCTCCAGCATATCCAGATTGTTATTGCTTGAGGCACCATCGGTACCCAAAGCAACCTGTACCCCCTGAGACAAAAGCCAAGGCACTGGTGCTACACCACTAGCCAGCTTCATATTGGATCCAGGATTATGCACCGGAGTTATCTTATGCGCCTTCATAATAGCCAAATCTTCATCATCCAGCCATACGCAATGAGCGGCAATGGAAGGACGCTGGAAAAGACCTGTATCTTCAATATACTTGAAAGGACGTTTGCTGTACTTCTCCTGAATCTCCTTAATCTCTGCCTGAGTTTCAGACATATGAATATGGACATTAATGCCATTTTCCACAGATGCCTTGCCGGCTGCCTGACAAAAATCTGGCGGACAGGTATAAGGCGCATGAACACCTAACAATACCGTAATTCTGCCATCGCCAGCTCCATGATAATTGCGGAACAACTCCACATTTTCCTCCAATGTTTTCATCGCTCCCGGCATAAAGCCAATAGCACCTCGGCTCAGAATACCTCTGATACCTGCATGAATAGTTTCATCTGCAACTATTTCCATCCAAGGGCCATACATATCTGCAAAGGCTGTGGTACCAGTACGAATCATTTCCACCAGAGCCAGCTGAGCACCAATACGAATATCCTGTTCCTTCATCTTGGCTTCCAAAGGCCATATCTTGTTGTTGAGCCAATCCATCAACTCCATATCATCCGCATAGCTTCTCAGCAAGGTCATAGATGCATGAGTATGAGCATTGACCAAGCCAGGCACAGCAAAATGATCCTTACCTTCAATAATATGGTCTGCCACAAAATGCTCAGGAATACTGCCTACAGCAACAATTTTATCATTTTCGATAGCAATATCGGCAATGTCAGTGGAATAATCAGGCTGCAATACGTTAGCACCCTTGATTAAAATATTCATATATATCCCTCTTCCCTCAGTATTTTTACTTTATTCTTAGCACTGATGAAGATAAGCATACTGCTCAGGAGTCAGTTCGTCAATCTCAATACCCATAGCCGCCAGCTTAATCTTCGCAATCTTGGCATTTACTTCTTCAGGCAAAACATATACCTTGTTTTCCAGCTTGTCGTGATTCTCTACAATCTCCAAGGCAGAGAAGAACTGCACGCCCCAGCTCAAATCCATAATCTCTGCTGGATGACCATCACCGCAAGCTAGATTTACCAAACGTCCCTCGCCTAGCAGATACAGCTCCTTGCCGTTGGCAAACTTAAACTCCTCAATACCAGGCTTAACCGGACGACGGGACTGAGATACCTCCTCCAGCTCAGGAATATTGATTTCCAAATCAAAGTGACCAGAATTGGCCATAACAGCTCCATCCTTCATGGACTCATAGTGCCACTTGCGGAGAATATCCTTGTCGCCAGTAAGAGTCAGGAAAATATCACCAATCTTGGCAGCCTCATCCATAGGCATTACCCGGAAACCATCGAAAACAGCTTCAATAGCCTTGATTGGATCCACCTCAGTAATGATAACATTGGCACCTAACCCCTTGGCACGCATAGCACCGCCTTTGCCACACCAGCCATAGCCAGCAATAACTACAGTTTTGCCGGCAATTACCAGATTGGTAGCCCGCATAATGCCTTCCCAGGTGGACTGGCCTGTGCCATAACGATTGTCAAAGAGATACTTGCAATAAGCATCATTGGCAGCCATCATAGGGAATTCCAGCTTGCCAGCAGCCTCCAAGGCTCTATCGCGAATAACGCCAGTAGTAGTTTCCTCAGAGCCGCCAATAATCTTTGGCAGCAGCTCACGGCGCTGATTGTGGAGACGATAAATCAGATCGCCGCCATCGTCCATAATAATATCTGGCTCACAATCCAATGCCATATCAATATAGGCATCATATTCATCCATATTGCAGCCATGGTGTGCAAAAACAGTTACTCCATCCTCTACCAAAGCCGCACAAACATCATCCTGAGTGGATAGAGGATTAGAGGCTGTAGCAATAACCTCTGCACCAGCAGCCTGCAGCACCAAAGCTAAATAAGCGGTCTTGGCCTCCAGATGCATGGTCATCACCATACGAATACCAGCAAATGGCTTAGATACAGAGTATTCCTTTTCAATAGCATTCATAACTGGCATAAAATTCTTTACCCAATTAATCTTATCATGGCCAGAAGGGGCCAATTTAATATCTTTAATTTTTGATTTTTCTACAGAACTCATCAATTACATTCCTCCTACCTTGCTTTTATTCTCTTGATGTATTTATTATAACCTCTACCTACTTCAAAGTAAATGACATGATGTCCCTATATCTATATCAATATTTCTGTACCTGGACGAAGATTCTGATATTTTGTCCGTTCCAGCTGAAGGGGGGTAATTGCAATATTACCGCTAGCTGATACCATAACATCGGTGTCCTCCGGATTACCTCCATCCAATGGCCCGCCTCCTACCACATAATACAATCTGCCTTCCTCATCATGGTGAGGTTGATAAGCGTTAGCATAATCCCTTACACCCTGACGGCACCAAATCCATCTAGGCTGCTGAGCCAGACGCTTTGGGAAATTTACATTTAACAAAGTTCTTTCGCAGTCCTTTGGGAAAAGAATCTGCAATCTGGCCGCAATCTCCCTAGCCACTACCTGAAAGCTATATTCTGCATTATAGTCCAAGGAAACAGCTAGACCATTAATTCCCTGAACATATCCCTCTGTAGCTGCCCCAACAGTGCCGGAGTAGAGAATATCGGTCCCTACATTGGAACCATCATTAATACCGGAAATAACCAAATCCGGCTTCAAATCAGGATTTCTTTGAATAATGCCTTCTATATAAAGTTTTACCGTATCGGCAGGGGTGCCACTAATGGCCAAAGCCTGAATACCATATTTCTCCTGTAATGGTGCATATTCCTCTACGTAGAGACGCTCCCTAACAGTAATAGCATGTGCCTTAGCACTTTGCTGTGCAGCTGGCGCTGCTACAATCACCTGATGGTCCTTGTGTAGCACCTGAACCAATGCCTCTATTCCTGGAGATTGAATGCCATCATCATTAGTAATCAGTATGCGCATAGATGTCCTCCTTTTAACAATCCAATATACAAAAAAACAGGTCAGAAACACGTTCCAACCTGTATATATCAAATGGTGTCCCACCGGAGACTCGAACTCCGAACCTGCTGATTAAGAGTCAGATGCTCTACCAGTTGAGCTAGTGAG
>CAKPVW010000044.1 GCA_934196075.1 uncultured Anaerovibrio sp. | reverse complement strand
TAGGACTGAGGATGAGCACATACAGGGCACTCCTCTGGAGCCTCCTTGCCAGTGCATACATAGCCACAGTTGGAGCACTGCCAAATAACGGTGTCATCAGCCTTGAAAACCTTCTCAGCCTCTACATTGGCCAGCAAAATCTTGTAACGCTCCTCATGCTCCTTCTCAATAGCAGCCACAGCCTCAAAGAGCTGAGCAATCTTGTCAAAGCCTTCCTCACGAGCAGTTTTGGCAAACTCAGGATACATGGAGGTCCACTCCTCATTCTCACCGCTGGCAGCAGCCTTCAGGTTCTCCTCCGTGGAGCCTACACCGTCGTTAATAAGCTTGTACCAAATTTTGGCATGCTCTTTCTCATTCTTGGAAGTCTCCAGAAAAATGTTCTGAATCTGCACATAGCCATCCTTCTTGGCCTGAGAAGCAAAATACTGATACTTGGTATGCGCCTGAGACTCACCAGCAAAAGCAGCCTTCAGATTTTCCAATGTCTTTGAACCCTTCAATTCCATAATAATACCTCCTCATCCTAAATACATCTGCTACAACAGGAAACACAACCTCCTGTTATTGGCACAACATCCCGTCACCTATAGAGGTGGGGACATCAGATACCTCGCTGCAGATACAAAACTCCCCCGCCGTCAATTGCTTACGCAAATCAGGCGGACATCTATCAAGTAATGGATAATAATTATCCGTTACTAATAGTCTATCATTTAATGGCAAAAAGTCAAGAGGATATTATATTTTATTTTACATATTCTTTACTGGAACAGGGCCTCGGGACAAGGCAATGGCGCCGGTTCTCGCAATCTCAATTATCTGGAACTCCGCCAGCATTTCACAGATAGCTTCAATCTTGCTGCGAGAACCAGTCAGCTCAATAACCACATTCTCTGGACTTACATCCACAATCTTGCCCCGAAAAATATCTACAATATTGCGAATATCCGAAAGGGTTTCCTTTTGAGCCTTAACCTTTAGCAGTACCAGCTCACGGACAATGGAATCCACCTGACCTAAATTGACAATCTTGATCACATCTATCAGCTTGCCTAACTGGCTAACCACCTGCTCCAGCTCCCGATTATCCTCTACGGAAACCTCAATATTGATTCTGGTAACATCCCGTTCCTCAGTATAACCAGCAGAAATACTCTCAATATTAAAGGCACGACGGCTAATCAGCCCAGATACATGGGTCAAAACACCTGGCTTATTGTCTACAAGGACTGCTAAAATATATTTTTTCATTCCTTTTCTCCTCCCAGTACCATATCACTGATGCAGGCTCCTGGTGCCACCATTGGCAGTACATCCTCATTAGCAGGCAGCATCACATCTATCAGCATAGGCCCCTCTGTCTCCAAGGCTGCCCGCAGCCCTGGCAGCAGTTCCTCTGGCTTGCTGATGCGGCAGGCCTTCATACCCATGGCCTCAGCCAGCTTAACAAAATCAGTCTTGCCTCCCAGCAAGGTCTGAGAATAACGCTTGCCATAGAACATTCTCTGCCACTGAGTAACCATGCCCAGCACTCTGTTGTGCAGCAAAACAATTTTCACATCAATATCATTATCTGCAGCGGTGGACATTTCCTGGCAGTTCATCATAATACTGCCATCGCCTGTAAAGAGCACTACCTTTTTAGCCGGCTGCCCCAGCTTGGCCCCTAGAGCAGCAGGCAGGCCATAGCCCATGGTACCCAAGCCGCCAGAGGTAAGGAACTGACGTGGCTGGCGACTATTAAAGAACTGCGCCGCCCACATCTGATGCTGACCTACATCTGTAACCACAATGGTATCGTCATCCACCAGCTGGCTAACAGTCTCAATCAGCTCCTGAGGCATAATATAATCACTATGCTTCTCATAAGCAAAAGGATATTGGTCATTCATCTCAATGACATAATTCCGCCAAACATTAAAGCGTCCTGCATAATTATCCCCAGAGCTTTGCAGCAAATGGGCAAAAATTGGCAAGGACCAACGCAAATCCCCCACAACAGGATAATCTGCCAGTACATTTTTGTTGATTTCGGCCCGATCCACGTCGAAATGCACAATCTTGGCCTTAGGAGCAAAAGCCGCCACCTTGCCAATAACCCGATCGTCAAAGCGTACACCTACACCAATCAACACATCACATTCCTGTACTGCCATATTGGCCGCATAAGAGCCATGCATGCCCACCATTCCCAGGAAGCCATCCTGAGTAGATGGAACACAGCCCAGCCCCATCAGGGAGCTAACCACAGGTATATGGGTATGATCCACAATCCGACGAAACAGCTCAGCTTGGTTGGATAGGTTCAGACCGCCGCCAATAAAGAACAGAGGACGCTTGGCCTCCTGCAGCAGCTCTACTACCTCTGCCACCTGTTGTTCATCTCCGGTAAAATCCCCAGTATAGCCTGGCAGATATACCTTTTCTGGATATTCGTAGTCCAGCTCTGCGGTGAAAACATCCTTGGCAATATCAATTACCACCGGACCAGGACGGCCGGTGCTGGCAATAAAGAAGGCTTCCTTGATAACCCGAGGCAATTCCTGCACCTTTTTTACCAAATAATTGTGCTTGGTAATAGGAGTAGTAATACCTACAATATCCGCCTCCTGAAAGGAGTCCTTGCCAATATAAGGGTTGCCTACCTGACCGGTAAAACACACCATAGGAATAGAATCCATATTGGCTGTGGCTATACCTGTAATCAAATTGGTGGCACCAGGACCAGAGGTAGCAAAGCAAACTCCTACCTTGCCGGTAGCTCTAGCATAACCATCTGCCCCGTGCACAGCACCCTGCTCATGGCGGGTAAGGATATGAGGATACTTTGCCTTGTAGAGGGCATCATAAAGATCCAGAACCGCTCCGCCCGGATAACCAAATATTACTTCTACATTTTCCCGTCTCAGGCTTTCCAGTACAGCCTGTGCTCCATTCATCAACAAGAAAATTCCTCCCCTTTGCCGCCGGCGCCACATACGCCCCATAACGACGGACTATTACAAATTCAGCCTAAAGCCTCGTACCAAAACATTACGCCAGCCACAGACCAAGTAAAAAAACACTCCCACATATCCCATGCCAACACCAACAAAGGTTGAAAACATGGGATATTTCGCTCTATTATACCCCAATCTAATAGATTATTTCAATACGAACTTTACAATTTTACAATCAAAATAAGTATATCGTATTGCTATATACATAGAAACAGCAATACGATATACTTATTTCGGCAGTTATACTGCTGACCACCATAAGCGGCAGGCGGTTTTGTTTGCACCCTCGCAGAAAGGAGAAATTCAACTCTGAGGGGGTGAGGCAGTGAATGTAAACATTAACCGACTAGCGAGGAGGACAAGCCGCCTGCTGGTGGTCTTTTCTTATCTCCATTATAACCCCTAGATTATTCAAAGAAAATGCCCTTGCATTTTCTTTCAATGGGGTTTCGACGAGGGTGGAGATATTAGCTCCACCCTGTCATTAGCACAGCCTCCAGCCACCTATAGAGGTGGGAGACATCGGACACCTCGTTATATATCAGGTCTGACTATATGACAAGCCAAAAGAAAAATAAAATCCAATTCTTGAAATTATATATAAAACGTGCTATTATATAAATGTTATTGGTTTTCATAATTTGCGGGCGTAGTTCATTGGTAGAATGTCAGCTTCCCAAGCTAAAGAGGGGGGTTCGATTCCCCTCGCCCGCTCCATAGAAATTTAAGCGGTTGCATAAGCAACCGTTTTTTTATGCTATTTTAATTTTATCACAAAACCTCTTCCATAGTACACAAATTCATTCTCCTAAAACCATCTGTCGCCTCGTTATTTTTATTTTTTCAAAAAAAGCTTGCATTATATTTTTCAATATGGTATAGTATTTCTTGTTCACGGCGCGTTGGTCAAGTGGTTAAGACTCCGCCCTCTCACGGCGGCTTCAAGGGTTCGAATCCCTTACGCGTCACCACGCATATAATAGCTCGAAGCAAGGCTTCGGGCTTTTTTGTTGTCTTTTTTCCTAAAAAACTCACACTGCCTTTTAGCAATTGCCACTTAATCCCACAGCTTGATATACTGAGTCTATTATAGAGATTGAGGACATCGGAAATCGTGTTATGTTTTCGTCAACCAACAACACGTGATTAGTTGACAATATTCCCATAAACAGCTAAAATAATACTGTAGTCAATTTAGTGCAAAATCAAAGGAGTGATTTATTTGTCTACAGCTATTTCACATAGTCGTAACAAAACCCGGGCACTTACCTATTGTGGGCTTTTCGTAGCCCTCATTGCCAGTGGTGCTTTTATTAAGATTCCCGTACCAGTGGTACCCTTTACCTTGCAATATTTATTCACCATGCTGGCAGGCCTTCTGCTGGACCGCCGCTGGGGAACTATGGCTGTACTAACCTATGTACTGCTAGGACTTGTTGGCTTGCCCATCTTCGCCGAAGGAGGCGGATTTTGGTATGTATTCAAGCCTAGCTTCGGTTACCTCATTGGCTTCGCCATGGGCACCTGGCTGACTGCCTATCTAGCAGAGAAAAACACTAGTCAGAAAATATCTTATTATCTGGCTGCCAACTTCGCCGGCCTACTGGTAGTATACGGCATGGGCATGGTATACTACTATATTATCTGCAATTATGTAATTGATACCCCTATTGCCCTATGGCCTCTCTTCCTCTACTGTTTTATTTTGGCAGTACCAGGAGATATCTGCCTATGCATTGTGGCAGCCTTTATGGTAAAACGCATCAAGCCCCTATTTCATTTAGACTAAAAAACTTCGTCATTAGATATCTATATTCCCCCATTCGGGCACAAAAAAACTCGTCCTCCCACTCAGGAGCACGAGTTTTTTCATTCTAATCCATCACAGCAAGGTCATATATTTCCCAAACTCTCCTGCTGGTATTTTCAAAGCTTTCATAGCCTGCTCCGCTGTCATACTCATGGACTCCATCAAGCTTCTTATAGCCTCTGCCTTTCCCTCACGCCTACCTTCACGTCGTCCTTCAGCTATATATTTCTCAATGACCTCACACATTTCATTCACTCCTTCCTCTATAGTTTTAAACAGTCGCTTACGTCTTTATATAATAAAACCCATTATCCTCAATTACATCATTTTTTGATACTTCTATCTTTCACACCAATTATACCATATATTTCACCTTAATAAGAAAACTCCTTCAGCATGCCAATATAGCTATCCACAATCGTCTGGCAGTTTGGGCGTTATCAAAATGCAGCATATACAAAAGGATTATTTCCCGTATAAAAAAGCCCTAATATAAAATATAGTTCCAAGCAAAATACAAAAAATCCCTTACCACTTGTTATATCATAAACAGGGCGCATTCCATTCCAATCTAATTTGTACACAACATATATAGATATTGAAATCATCCATATAATTCCTATTACTGACCATATATACATATGATTAATATGATTCATATCAAAAATAAACATTCTATATAAAATCTGTGTAATATTGGTTAAATCTGAGGCTCTAAAGAAAATCCAACAAATTGTAACTGCCAAAAAAGTCAATAACACCTTAACAACAGATGGCATGTTTATTCTAGAGCCAATAGACTCCTGATAACACTTATGAACTAACAATATTATTCCATGTACGCCACCCCATAAAATAAAATTCCAAGCTGCTCCATGCCAAAGCCCGCAAATCAACATGGTCACCAATAAATTGCGATAAGTTTTTATTTTGCTACAATGACTTCCTCCTAAGCTAAAGTACAAATACTCCTGCAACCAGGAGGACAAGCTTATATGCCATCGCTTCCAAAACTCACTAATATTTTTTGCTAAATACGGCATGTTAAAGTTTTCTGTTAAATTAAATCCTAGACATTTTGCACAACCAATTGCCATATCCGAATAGCCGGAAAAATCTAAATAAAGTTGAATGGAATACGATATAACAGCTAACCATACCGTTAAACTATCAAATGCTAACGGTGCGCTATATACTTCATCCACCAATACCCCCATATTATCTGCTAAAACAAATTTTTTTATGCAGCCAAGCATAAAAAATTGAACGCCGATGTATATAGCATTAATCTTTATAGGATTAAATACTTGTATCTGTGGCAAAAGAACTCTTGCTTTTGTTATGGGGCCAGATACTATTGTAGGAAAAAAACTTATATATAACAACACATTGACAAAATTCCTTTCGCAAGGAATTTTATTATGATAAACATCCAATACATAGCTTATCGCCAAAAAAACATAAAAAGATATTCCCAGAGGAAGCACCACATTCAATGTTACAAAATCAGAAATTCCAAATAAATTGCTAAAGGATTGACTAAAAAAATTAAAGTACTTGAATAGTCCCAATGAAACTAAAGGTATTAATACCCCCGCATATAAAAACGCCTTGTTTTTAATATTTAATCCACTAACATAAACTGTCATGGATATAAAAAACAATAATGCTAAGAAACGTATATCCCAAACTCCATAAAATGTATAACTTGATATTAGTAATACAATATTACGTTGGTCTAATTTTTTTGTATTTTTTAATATTACTATAACAACTAAAAAAAATAGCAAGAAATTTATACTAAAAAAATTCATCTTATATAAGCACCATCCTCCAAAATTTTTTCTAACGAATCAGCTATAATGCGGTGTCCATATATATTTAAATGACCTGTTCCTATACGACTGTTGAGAAAACCATACGGTAAAACATGTTTTCTTCTATAGGACTCTGTAAACGGCACTGACATATCTAAATAGTTAATACCTATATCCTTGCATGTCTTCTTAAATATAGCATTCTGCCCATCATCTTCACTAATTTCAATTTCTCCATTTTTATCAAGTTTTGTGCTAGCCAAATAAAATATTACAATATCGGTATTTCCCGCTTTTTTCTTTCCTAATGACAGCACACGTCTTAAATAATATTCATATGACTCACCATCAAAGGACTCCTTTTTTACCGGCTTGCTGTCAGCATTCTTCCTTTGATGATCATATTGCTTCCAAAGTAATCTACAAAGTGGAATAGTTCCCATAGCCTTCAAAATAAAATTACCATTTTTCCAACTAATATCTTTCTCAGGCACATTATTTTCAGACAGTATTTTTTCCATTCTTTTTAAATCTTCTAAGGATGGCATGTTATTTATCTCAAAAATAAAAACACGTGCATTGGGAAATTTTTCTTTTAATGGTGTTATTCTAAAAAAAGTACTTGCAAAGGTAGAAGCTGAAATACCTACATTATATGCCTTTGCTTCTGGATATTCCTGATTTATTATGCTCACAAAATTTTCATTAGATCCAACATGCTGCGCTTCTGTTTGAGAAGATCCTATACACACTATCCTAGAATCTTCAATAGGAAATTTTGATTGATTGTTAAAACCATTTTGATCTATGGTAATGTTTCCATATCCTTCCCCACCATGTGGATTATGATTGGATGTAATGTTTTTCAAATCTGTAAATTTTTCATGATTTGCAATTTGTATCGCAGGACTGTAATAAAAATAGCAAATTCCATTAGCTACTAACGTTACCAATACAAATACACTAAAATAAAAAAATAGTTTTCTTCCACTAATCAATGGCAAACCACCTCCGCTTGTTGTCTATCATTATAATACTTTTGCCCCCCCTAGCAAGACACTTAACAGCATAAAAAAAGATTAGCAAGCCTCGTCAAAGACAATTGCTAATCTTTTTGTTTATAACCCCTACATTATTCAAAGAAAATACCTTTGCATTTTCTTTCAATGGGGTTTCGACAAGGGTGGAGATATTAGCTCCACCCTGTCATTAGCACAACATCCCGCCACCTGTAGAGGTGGGAGACATCGGACACCTCGTTATGTTTCTTTATGCATCCTGCAATACAGTAACTACTCTAGCCTGAAATTCCTCCAGCTTGTCAATATAGCTATCCACAATAGTCTGGCAATATTCCTTTACCACCAATCCATCATAATCATGAGACAGCTGATTGCGAACCTTTAGCATTTCCATCCATTCATCGCCTTGAATCAGCCGAGCCCTGAAGGAATGTCGCAATACCTCTCTTGGAGAGCCTGCCACAAAATCCGTAATCTCATAATGCTGCCACAGAATATCCTTCATCACCTTCCAAGCCAAATCAAATGTTATGGAGAACTTGCCACATATTCCACAGGCAATAAATGAGTCGCTTAAATCTCGTTCTTTTGCTTTTGCCAGCACCTCTAAGGAGTGCGTGTAGGATTTATATCGAGCCTCCAAGGTCATACCTATCACCCTCCATATATTCAAAGCTTATTCTGCGGTGGTTGGGATTGCGTAGATTACCTCATCATTACGGGTCTGGATATACAGCTCAGTGCCCTCTGGCAAATCAATATTCTTGCCGTTAACGAAGGCTCCGCCAATGATGCCAATTGGCCCCAGCACCAGCATGCCAGCAATACTTGCTCCAGCAGCCATACCAAGCTGTTCCATACTCTTCTTGGATTCCTCCCCCAGCACCATATCCAGCTGGCGACCATCCACTGCCGTCAAATACTTGAAATCAATTTCAATCTCCGCATTGCGGCCAAAATTCTTGGCCTGGCTGACCTTGGTTACAACACCCTCACCGGCAGCGCCCTCAGTAAACAGCAGCATACCATCCTCAATTACATCCTCAGCGGCTTTCAAGCGGATAACATCACCCTTTTTCAAATTCTTGGCATTGAGCCTATCTACCAAAGCTACCTTAGCCAAGGTATTAGCAGGAATCGTGGTCTGCACCAATGGAATAGTCTTGGAGCCAAAGGCAAATTCGGACAGAAGCTCTACTCTAGATTTAAAGGTGCCCGTAGATGTTTTGCCTTTAACATTAATCTCCATATCTGTCACCCGCTGCTGCATACAGTCCATACTCACCTTGTGGGAAATGGTCCATTCCAATGCATTCATCTGGGTAATCAGAGAAGGACTGACAGAATTGTCATAGGTGGCATCATATAAAGCATTTATGCGATCCATCATACTGCCACCAGTATATGCCCCCTCAAAATCCTTTTCCAACCTGTCAATTCTATCAGACAGTGGGCCCGTCTGAGCTGTACCATATAAAGTAATCTCTACAGCAGACAGTTTATCCTCAGCCGTATTGGCCACATCTGCAAAAGCTGTTCCCGTCATAGTAAACATCAAAACTGCACACATCAGCAGACTCATCAATTTTTTTACCATAAAACACTCCTCCTTAATCCTTTTCGCAACTCTCTACACATCTTCCCAAGCAGATTGTTTACCATCTGCTATTCTTATACATATTAATATTATACTGATATTCTACAGCAAATGCAAAATCCAAAAATATTTGTAATCCGATTCTAATCTATCACTAGCTCTAGCCATCATATTCAATTAAATTTATCAAAAATTTTACTGGACAATATTTCAAAATTTATATATACTATCGGTGAACGTTAAGTTCAACTCAAAAGCACTTATATTTTTTGTTATTTTCATGTGCTGGACCGAAGGGATGCAATCTTCGGTCATTTTTTTGCAAAAAATTAGGGACTGAATGCCAATTCGCATCAGTCCCTTTTCTATTTAGCGCTTCTGCAAATATTCAGCCACCTGCTGCAGAGCCTTGCCTGCGGCCTCAATAGTTCTGTCAATTTCTTCATCAGTATGAGCCCCGGACATAAACAAAGTCTCAAACTGACTAGGCGCAATATAGATACCCTGTTCCAGCATAGCCTTAAACCATACCTTGAAGGCTTCCTGATCTGCTGCCGCAGAGGTTTCATAGTCAACTACCTCCACAGGACTGAAGAAGAAGCCAAACATAGAGCCAGCCTGCTGTACCTGCAAGGTAACGCCAGCCTCTTTAGCCTTCTGAGCCACGCCCAGCACCAATTTCTTGGTCTTGATGGTCAGTACCCGGCTATAGTCAGGCTCCCCTGGCTCTGGAGGAGCAGTTATAATCTTCAAGGTCTCCAAGCCAGCAGTCATAGCCAAAGGATTGCCAGAGAGAGTACCTGCCTGATATACAGGACCAGCAGGAGAAACCTGCTCCATAATATCCCGTCTGCCACCATAGGCAGCCACAGGCAGACCACCGCCGATAATCTTGCCCAAGCAGGTCAAATCAGGCTTTATAGCATAGGCCGCCTGAGCACCGCCCAGAGAAGCACGGAAGCCACACATAACCTCGTCAAAAATCAACAGAGCACCATTGTCCTCCGTAACCTTCCGCAGCAAATCCAGATAACCAGGCTTTGGCAGTACCAAACCCATATTGCCAGCCACCGGCTCCACAATTATCGCTGCAATCTCCTGTCCCTGCTCCGCAAAAACCTCCTTGACAGCTTCAAAATCATTATACGGAATAGTTATGGTATCTTGAGCTGTACCCGGTGTAACCCCGGGGCTGTCCGGCACCCCAAAGGTAGCCATACCGCTGCCGGCCTTTACTAGCAGGCTATCACTATGGCCATGATAACAACCTATAAATTTTACAATCTTATTCCGATGAGTATAGCCTCTAGCCAATCTCAAAGCACTCATGGTAGCCTCTGTACCAGAGTTTACCATACGGATAACTTCAATAGATGGATATACCTCCATAACCTTCTTGGCCAGCTGAGACTCAATCAAGGTAGGGGCACCATAGCTGGTGCCTTTAGTGGCTGCTTCCTGCAAGGCCTTTACCACCTGTGGATGAGCATGGCCCACCACCATAGGCCCCCAGGAACCTACATAGTCAATATAATCATTGCCGTCAATATCATAGATATGACTGCCCTCTGCTCTAGCAATAAAGGGTGGATTACAGTCCACACTTCTATAGGAGCGTACCGGACTATTAACGCCGCCTGGCATAAGTTTTTTTGCCTCAACAAAAGCTGCTGCAGATTTTTCAAGATTCAGCATACAAATTTTCCTCCTCTGATTCGCCTCAGATTCCTTACAGTATCTGAGACTACACCCGCTAATTAGCCCTTTAACCACTTGGCAGCATCAATAGCATGATAGGTGATAATAATATCTGCACCAGCCCGCTTCATGCTGGTCAAAGTCTCCAGCACAATCCGCTTTTCATCAATCCAGCCATTAGCAGCAGCAGCCTTTACCATAGCATATTCACCGCTGACATTGTACACAGCTACTGGACGATTAATAGTATCTCGTACCTGACGCACCACATCCAGATAAGCCAGTGCTGGCTTTACCATGATAATATCTGCACCCTCAGCCAGATCCAGCTCAACCTCTTTCATAGCCTCCCGGCTATTGGCAGGATCCATCTGATAAGCCCTACGATCCCCAAACTGTGGCGCAGAATCTGCTGCATCCCGGAAAGGCCCATAGTAGCCAGATGCGTATTTTACCGCATAGGACATAATAGAAGTATTGATAAAGCCCTTGTCATCCAAAGCCTGACGAATAGCAGCCACTCGTCCATCCATCATATCCGAAGGAGCAATAATATCTGCCCCAGCCTCTGCCTGGCTGACAGCTACCTTCTGCAAATGCTTCAAGGTAGCATCATTGTCTACATAATGACCACACAGCTCACCGCAATGACCATGGTTAGTGTATTGACACAGACATACATCACCCACAATCACCAGCTCAGGCACCTTTGCCTTGATAGCCTGCATAGCCCGCTGTACAGGAGAGGTCATATCCCAAGCACTAGAGCCAATAGCATCCTTATACTCAGGCAGACCAAAAACCTCTACGCTGGGAATTCCCAAAGCCGAAATCTCTCTAGCCAGCTCCACAGCCTTGTCCACAGATAGATGGTAACAGCCAGGCATACTAGGAATTTCTTCCTTAATATTCTCCCCAGGCACCACAAAGATAGGATAAACAAAATCCTTAACAGAAATATTGGTTTCCCGCACCATAGCCCGAATATTTTCATTGATTCTCATACGACGAGGACGCAGCTTCTGCTCAAATGAATTTTCCATGATTAAAAAGCCTCCTTTATAGCCTTTGCCATGTCTACAATTGAATATCTCTCTGGCTGGATATCAACCTTTAGCCCATATTCACGGCAGGTACCAGCAGTAATAGCCCCAATAGCGGCAATCTTAGCTGACTCTAGCAGCTTAACTGCATTATCTCCCAACAGCTTCATCATATTATGCACAGTAGACGAGCTAGCAAAGGTTACCACATCTATATTGTGTGCCTCCAGCTCCTGCACCAGCTCACTGCCATCTGTAGTATCAGGCACAGTTTCATAGGCATGAACCACAGTAACATCCACACCCTGCTTCATCAGCTCCTCAGGCAGTATATTGCGAGCCTCTGCCGCTCTAGCTAACAGTACCTTGTCCCCAGCCTTCACCTTGCCCTCTAGTGCTGCCAAAATTCCCTCGGCCCGGAACTCAGTTGGCACAATATCAGCCCTGATACCGAATTCGGCCAGCTTCCATGCCGTAGCATTGCCAATGGTGCATATAGTCAGACCTGCTAGATGGCGGCTGTCCAGCTTGGCTTTTTCTATACGGCGGAAAAAATGTTCCACACCGTTAACAGAGGTAAAAATCAAGAAGTCAAACTCAGACAATCTAGCAATCGCTTTGTCCAATGCCTCATAACCATCCTTTGGTGGCACGATCTTGATTACCGGCACCTCCATGCAATCAGCCCCCATTGCATCCAATCGCTGGGTTAGCATGGATGCCTGGGTTCTGGAGCGGGTCACCACTATGCGCTTGCCAAAAAGAGGCTTGATAGCCGTATTATCAAACCATGACAACTCTTTGCGCAAATTCACTACATTGCCCACAATAAAGATACATGGTGGCTTGATATTTTCTCTTTTCACCATATCAGCAGCATCAGCTACCGTGGTGGTCCATACCTGCTGCTTGGTCTTGGTGCCCCAACGAATAATAGCTGCTGGTGTATCACCGCTGCGGCCATATTCCATCAATTTTGCTGTAATCTTAGGCAGGTTAGCCACTCCCATCAGAAACACAAGGGTATCTGTAGCCGTAGCCAGCTGAGGCCAGTTAATATCAGAATCCTCCTTGGTCGGATCTTCATGGCCTGTTACCACTGCAAAGGAAGCTGCCACCCCTCTATGGGTAACGGGAATTCCGGCATAGGCCGGTACAGAAATGGCCGAGGTTATACCTGGCACAATCTCAAAGGGCACACCATTCTCCTGCAGCAGCAAAGCCTCCTCACCGCCACGACCAAAAACAAAGGGATCTCCTCCCTTGAGTCGTGCCACTGTTTTGCCCTCCAGTGCCAGATCCACCAGCAGCTGGCAGATTTTATCCTGAGTCATTGTATGCTGGCTGGATGCCTTGCCCACATAGATAAATTCTGCATCTTGACGGGCAAATCTCAATATTTTATCATCAGCCAGACGATCATATACTACAACATCCGCCCTTCCCAAACATGATATCCCTTGCAGTGTAATCAAACTGGAATCTCCCGGTCCTGCACCTATCAGATAAACCTTGCCTTTCATAACCAACCCAAACCTCCTACACATCGATACCAATGGCGTGAAGAATCTCTCTCCCGCCCATATTCAACAATTTCTTGGCCAGAGCCACTCCCAGTGCCTCTGCCCCATCGCTATCAGCCACTGAACCAGTCATAGCTTCTCTCAAAAGTGTCCTGCCATCCAAAGAAGCAATTACCGCCTCCACCTGAATAGAGTCATTCTCATCCATAGCAGCATGCACTCCCACAGGCACCTGACAGCCTCCTTCAACCGTAGCCAAAAAGCCCCGTTCTGCTTCAGTACATAATCTTGTACCTCTATCATTCAGAAAATTCAGTAATTCCCTTGTAGCCTTATCATCCTGACGACACTCAATAGCCAAGGCGCCCTGTCCCACAGCAGGCAAACACATGGACTGTGGTAAAACCTGACGAATCCTAGCCCCGAAGCCCAGCCTTTTCAGTCCAGCGCAGGCAAGAATAATGCCATCAAAATTTTCCTCTTCCATTTTCCTGAGACGGGTATTTACATTGCCTCGCAAATCCTCAATCTGCAAATCTGGCCTAGCATGTAGAAGCTGTGCCCTCCGCCGCAGGCTAGAGGTGCCTACCTTGGCGCCCTGAGGCAGCTGCTGAAAGCTTTCATATTTGGGACTCACAAAGGCATCTCCTGGATCAGCCCGCTGGGTAATAGCTGTAATAACCAGTCCCTCCGGCACAACCACAGGCATATCCTTTAGGCTATGCACCGCAATATCAATCTCACCCTCCAGCATAGCTGTTTCCAATTCTTTAGTAAAAAGCCCCTTGCCTCCTATTTTAGCCAAAGGTGCGTTCAAAATCTTATCCCCTTTGGTGGTCATTAATCTTTTCTCAATCACTAACTCAGGGTATTGTTTCTGCAGCTCGCCAATCACAAAATCCGCCTGCCACAAAGCCAGCTGACTGCTTCTAGTGCCAACTATTAATTTTTCCTTACGCATCAGCATCCACCTCATTTCCCATATCCTCCAGCTGAAACAGATTAGTCATAGCACCCTTTAGCGCCTGTTCCTGATTAGTTCCAATAGCATCATGGAGACTGCTCATAGGCTCCCTGAGAAGCTTTCGTACCAACATCCTGGTCATATTCTCTACAATCCGCACATCCTCTTCTGGCAGATCATGGAGCTTGCGCATAGCCCTCTTCAACTCTGTCCTACGAATCTGCTCCGCCTTGGCACTTAATCTGCTCATTACTGGCTGCATCCCTAGATATTGATACCTATCCAGCAGGTTCTCTACCTCATCCTGCACAATCCCTTCAGCAGCCACTGCTTCCTGCTGCCGCTGCTGAAGATTTTCATCAACCACAGATTCCAAATCATCTATGTTGAATAAATCTATACCAGATATGCTGCCCACCTCAGGATCTACATCCCGAGGCACTGCTATATCTATTAAAATCAAAGGTCTTTCCTGCCCATGAGTGCTTATAGCTTTTTTCTGTTCTCGAAGAGCCATAGCCTTGGACATTTCCCGGGGGCGTATTACATAATGAGGGGCACCAGTAGAGGTGATAATAATATCCATATCCCCCATCATTTCATAAACCTCTGTCCAAGGCACAGCCTGCCCCTGAAATCTTTCTGCCAAAGCCAAAGCTCGCTCAATGTGATGATTTGCCACATAGAGTTTTGGAGCACCCTGACTTAAAAGATGCGTGGCAGTCAGCTCTGCCATTTTACCAGCACCAAATAAAAGTACCCGGCAGCCGTCCAAGCCACCTAAAATATTTTTAGCCAACTCCACTGCCGCATAACTGACAGACACAGCGCTATAGGCAATTCTGGTTTCAGTCCGCACTCTTTTGCCAGTAGCAATAGCCCTATGAAACAGCAGATTTAGCATAGTATCAGTAGCCCCATTCTCCAGTGCCGCTGCATAGGCATGCTTAACCTGACTTAATATCTGTCCTTCCCCGATTACCAATGAATCCAAACTAGAAGCTACCTTTAGCAAATGCTCAATGCATTGCTTACCCCAGAATTCATAGGTATATTGCTGGCGAAATTGCTTATCTATAAGCACACCCGTCAATTCCTGCCACAAGACTACCACAGGAGCAATATCTTCCTCTAGCTCCACTACAGCATATACCTCACTGCGATTACAGGTAGAAAGCACTACAGCCTCCTTTAATCCCGCAATCTGATCTGTATTGGCCAATATAATCTGTAGTTTATCTTTATCTATACTAAATTTTTCGCGAATCTCCACAGGAGCTGTCCGATGATTCAGCCCCAGCACAATCAATCTTTCTTCTGATTTCATTTTCTGCCTGTTCCAATCTATGATTTAGAATATTATTAAAAATTTCTGGTGTCATAATCTGACGCCATATTTTCTGCCGTTTCACAGTATCTGACTCCCGTTGCCATAATTCACTCCGTCTCTGGGCCAACCAGTCTAAAAACACTCCGAATCCATCGTGATATCGCCTTTCCAAATCCTGTCTTAGTAATTTAGCAAAGGCAGGGCTATCTCCGCCAGTGGAAGCTGTCAATTCCAGATGTCCACGGCGAATCCTGGCTGGTACGTGGAAATCACATTCCTCTGGCTCGGTAACATTATTCACTAAAGCTCCATGAGCATGGGCCATGATACTAATTTCATGATTTGCCTCTCTACTGTCAGTAGCTGCAAACACTAAGCGAAAGTGTCCCTGCTGCCAATTGAATTCTCGGTGCGTACATTGCTGCCACTGTAGTTTTTTCTCTGACAACTCTTGTAGCAATAAATTTAGTTCTGGCACTATCTTTGGGGCTACTAATATTACGCTGGCCTCTTCTTCCAGCAATCTTCTTAGCTTGCGCAGAGCTACAGCACCTCCGCCAAAAATAGCAGCTTGACAGCCATTCATACATATATTTATGGGATACATATCAACCTCCGCCCTAGCTACCTTGAGAAGTAAATTTTCCACCCTAATTAGCCTAAAATGAATTTCATTCAGCTTTTAATTATAGTACAAATCTGTATAAAAAAAAAGCTGTCTCCATAAAATATCCTAGTTTATAAATTCTGATTTGTAGGTCTGACGGATTATTCATAATACTATTTACTGAGGCATGGCATGTACCCTTCCCGGCACGCTTGCGCTATATAAATGTGCCTCACGCTGCTAAACTCATTAAAGCTCGTTAGAAGCTGTCACTACGTTCAGTTTCTAACGCCTTTAATTCGTTAAGAAGCGAGGCGCATTAATATGCCGTGGAAGGGTACATGCCATGCCTCTCAGTTAGTGTATTCACAGCGATTTCCCGCCTTGGCACAACTTGAAAATTTTGCGAACTGGCTGGAATAGAACAGCAGATGGTAGTACCCTAAGAAAACCCTTGCTGAGCCTCGGTGCTTAATG
>CAKPVW010000043.1 GCA_934196075.1 uncultured Anaerovibrio sp. | reverse complement strand
AACTGGGAGGTTATGAAGCAGGATGGCTATGATTGGTGGATTCGCCGTTTCCGCAATCTGATGCGTCAGGTGGATATTATCCGCATTGACCATTTCAGAGGCTTTGAATCCTTCTGGGAGGTTGATGGTGATGCCAAGACTGCCGAGCATGGTGTGTGGAAGCCAGGTCCAGGCAAGCATTTCTTCGATATTATCCGCAAGGATATAGGAGATGTTCCTATTGTAGCTGAGGACTTGGGGGTTATTACCAATGAGGTGGAGAAGCTGCGTCAGGACTGTCAGTTCCCTGGTATGAAGATATTGCAATTTGAGCTGCATTTCAATGAGAATGGCCGCATTAATTTCGTAGAGCCTGAGGACTGTATTGTTTACACCAGTACCCATGATAATAACACCATGGTGGGCTGGCTAAAGGAAAATGCTTCCCGGGCGGAGGTAGAGGCTATTGCCAATATGTTGGATGCAGCAGGTGCACCAGCAGAGGAACTGGACAGCAGGCTTATTGAGCACGCCTATGCTTCCGATGCCCGCATGGTTATTATTGCCTTGCAGGACATCCTTCAGCTGGATGGCAGCTGCCGTATGAATGTGCCTGGAGTTGCCGAGGGCAATTGGGGTTGGCGCATGAAGCCAGGTATGCTGAAGCAGTATAAGGCCAATTGGTTAAAGGCCTTGGCTGAAAAATACAATCGCTAATATTTATTGTAAAAAAAGACCATCGGTTTTGTAACTGATGGTCTTTTGTATTGCTATGCAATAGAAGGTTTAATGATTGTTTTTCAGGGCTTCGGAGAGTCCTGGAATGTTGTTAATCTTGTCTGCCAGCTTGATGGAATCCTCTATGGCAGCAGGTGTCATTTCTCTCTGCTGGGTGAAGCTGCTGTCAGTAGGCTGACTAATAACTACAGCCAGCTCATCACCATTTTTGATAGGATCTGTAAAGTTCACAGGCTGATTGTTGACCAAAATGGTAAAGCCCACTCGGCTTTTGGCAGCTGGCGGCTGGAATCCCACAGCCAGCAAGGCATCGCTTACTGTGGTGGCAGCCCGCAGGGATTTCATAAATCTTACCTGACTGCCATCCTCAATCAGAGTGTTGGTGCTGGCTGGATGACCATTAACCTCCAGAGTTACTGTGGCAGAAGGAATTTTGTGCTCCTGTCCCTCGTAATAAATCACGAGAGAAGCATCCAGCTCAGAAACATTTAACACATCTCCCAGCTTGGGTAAATCTGGGGCAATATATTCAATATAGTCCTGTTGATGTACTTCATCAGAAAGCTTGGCCTCATTATCATTAAGAAGAATACGAGGTGAAATGGTATATTGGGAATCCTTGTCATTGAGAGTATATTTTATCTTTTTGCCCAAAGGGGGGAAACCAGCGGTATTTAGTACCTCGCCGAGAGTTCTGGTATCACAGCTGATAATATCATCCCCATCATGCAAAAGCTGTCCCGGCTGGGCCAGCTGGCCGTTAATGGTGTACTGGGCAGCAATATTGGTTTCCATGCCGTTGATGAACACCGTGTAGGCTGGTGGAATATCCAGTACATCCTCCAGGGTAATTTCAGGAGCAGAACCATTGGTACCGGCAATTACCTGCAGATGGCTGCCATCCTTAATAGGAGTATCTAGAGTGGCAGGGGCATCATCCAGCAGAAGCTGTGCCATGGTGCCCATGGTGCCTGGAATAAATTTGTTTTCGCCGTTAATTTTCAGCATGGCACCTAGGCCAGGACGGCCATTGAGCTTTTTGAGAATAATACCAGCATTTAGCAAGGCATCAGATACCGTCAAATCGCGGAAATTAAAGAGACTGTATTCGGTGTCGTTGACATATACCCTGAGAAAGTGCAGGGTGTTTAGAGAGGCGATTTTGAGAATACCCAAAGGGGTTACAGCATCAGGCAGCTGCAGCTCAGCAGGGATTTCGATAATCCCATCAATTTTCTCTGGATGACGGACAGCTACCCTGCCCATAGGGAGATTCATAATTTCTGCCACATAGTCGCTGAGGTGAGGTGTCAGGGAGCCACCGCCTACCAGAATAACAGCCTGAGGCGGTTCATTGCCATTTAGCTCCAAAATCTGCTGCGCAATGGATTCTGCCAGATTGCGGATATTGGGCAGTACAGGCTTTAGCACTTCCATGGCGGATAAATCATATTCCATGCCCATAATGTCAGCAAAGTGGCACTGGAGACCGTCAGTGGCATCTCTTTTGAGTTTTTCTGCTACATTAAAGTCCAGTAGATACTGCTGGGAAATGGCATCAGTGATTTCATCGCCAGCCTGAGGTACCATACCATAGGCTATTACAGATCCGTTGCGGGTAATAGCCACATCGGAGGTGCCTGCGCCAATATCTACCAGCACCAGATTCAGATGGCGCATGGTAGGAGGTATCAATACGTTAATGGCGGCAATAGGCTCCAAGGTCAGGGCATGCATATCCAGCTTGACGCTTTGCAGAGCAGAATGCATGGAGTCAATAACCTGCCTAGGCAGGAAGGTGGCAATGACTGTGGCAGAAGCAACTCGGCCCCGTTGTCCCACGAGAGTTTTCAGCTTGGTACCGTCCAGCTCGTATTTAATGGTGCTGTAGCCAACGCAGTAGTAATTGGCCAAATCCTCTACAGTGCCAGAGGTGGCCAGTTGAGCCTGGGCGGCCTGAACGCCAGCAAAATCCAAGCTTCGCTCCTGCTCCGCAGTAATAATGCCGCTAAATTCCATATCTGCGGTGGCAGTCATAGTGTAGAGAGCACGTCCAGCGGCTGCTACAGCAGCGCTTTTTAGCGGTCCGGTCTTGGCAATCAAGGCTTTTTTTACTCTGTCAATAACGTTGGCTACCTGAGGTACATCATGGATTTGACCATCCTCCATGGCTCTGGTTTTGTGCTCCATTCTTTCGGTGGCAATAATCTTCAGTCCGGCAGGGGTTTTGTCAGCCACAATGCCAATAACGCTGCGGGTGCCGATATCCAAGGCGAAAATCTTTTCATATTTGGTCTTAGGCTCCTTGGCAGGCAGTTTGTTTTTGGCAGAATGACTGCGGCGGGTGTATTTTCTTTTAGGCTTGGAGGCTGATATAGGGCCAGCCTCTGTAGTCTGATTAACAAATTTTGTATTTTCCATAAAAAATCTCCTTACTTTTTTCTCCAAAAAAAGGTTAATTAGAGAATTTAGCGAATAATTATATTATAACCCCTACATTATTCAAAGAAAATGATTTTTTCATTTTCTTTCAATGGGGTTTCGACGAGGGTGGAGATATTAGCTCCACCCTGTTATTAGCACAGTTTCCCGCCACCTATAGAGGTGGGGGACATCGGACACCTCGTTATATACAATTTTTACAGTCATTAAAAGAAGAATTATACCTGTACAGGAGATTGACAATGGAAAATAATGAAGTAATCACTGGTACTGATTATAAACGCATGATTATTGGTGCCTATAGTGAATTTATATTGGAATATGATCGTATTAACAAGCTGAAGAAGAATGGCAAGTTTTTTTACTGTGGCATGCCGGGGACGGATGTACTGAGAACCATGGGGGCAGCCGTGCTGCCTTTGGCGGATTCTGTCAATGAAAGCATTGGCGGTTTGGCTCGGCGGGTGGCAGATGCTGCTGTGCTGGGAGCTAGAGGCAATGCCGGTGTGATTCTGTCTCAGATTCTTCGAGGGCTGGCCAAGGGACTGGTAGGTAAATTCAATGCCACCTCGCAGGAATTTGGCAAGGCTTTTCAATACGGGATTCTCTATGCCCAGAAGGCAGTGCCAGAACAAAAAAACAGGCCGATTATAGTGGCATCCAAGATTATGGCCAAGGGGGCCTATCATGCGGTAAAATCCGGCCTGCATATTACCGAGATAATAAAGGCGGCCATTAAGGCAGGAGAGGAATCCTTTACAGAGAAAATAGACTCTGGAGAAATGATTATGCAGGTCTTTCTCAATGGCTGTCTCAAGGGTATTATTGGCGAATTTGTTTCCCCTACGCTGCCTTTCTCCAACAGCTTTGGGGTAAATCGGCAGGAGAATCTTATTAGTCCTTATGATGATATGGTGCGTCCGTATTGCGTTACCTTTATGGTGGCCAATCCCAAGCTTTCTGTTACTTTGATAGAAAAGGAGCTGCAGGAAATTGGCAATTTTGTGGTGGTGGAAAGGCGTTTCCGCAATCTATTTATCCATCTTCACTCTGAGCATCCCGGCAAGGTGCTGGAGCGAGCTGTAGGTTGGGGGCATATTGGCGAAATTCATATTAATATTATGGCGGAGCCTCATGCCATGGCTATGGTTCAGCAAAGCTTCCTCCTTCCCTTGGCTTTGATGACAGTGGCTCCTAATGAGGAGGCTGGACAGCGCCTTCAGGAAGCTGGTGCTACGGTTATTCTTGACGGCAGTGACCCATCAGGCCCATCTGTGGAGGAAATTGTCAATGCGGCTCATAGCGATATTGCCAATAAATATATTATCCTGACAGATACAGAGCATATACGCTTGGTGGTACATCAGGCTAGGCGTATTCTAGGCGAACGGGTTGAGGTGGTTGTGGCTGATGGAGAGGATGAACAGATACAGGCTGTCAGAGCCTTCTTCCCAGAGGATGATATTATGTCCAATGTTGCTAGAATGAAGCATGCCATTCTGTTGACGAGTCAGGAATAATAGGCTATGATAGTTAGCATGTTAGGTGAAAAAAGACAAAAAGAAAGCGGGGGGTCACGAAGACCTCCCGCCATAAGTGGGTTCCGAAATGTCGTCGACCAACAGGTCTAACCTGCGGTTGCAGGTGGGTGCCCTTAGCCGCCGCTTTTGTTATTCGCTCGATGACGATCCAACAGCCACGGTGCAATATCAGGCTCCCTTATAAAAAGAGTAGGCCAGACGATGAAAGGAATAACGCGCATCTCAGAGATTCCCTCTTTGTCTTGTATACTAGCACAATATTTTTTTAATAACAAGTCTTGACAAACAATATTATCTGATTTTTTTTAGGAGGAAATGGGATTTATGGCAAAAGAGCAATTAATGCGGGCAATTTTAATCGATCCAGGGCAGGAGCCATCCATTATCAGATTGCCTGCCGGACATGGCAGACATGAGGAGGCTATTCGGGATGTATTAGAGGGCAATTATGGTGCTGTGGAATTTTTTGAAATTCAGCCAGGTATTTCCTTGTTTATTCTAGTTAATGATTTGGCAGCCGTGCTGGGCATGAAGCCTAATCGCAGATTTCCAGCTCCAGATGAAAAGGAAATTATTTATGGCAAGGCTATTTTTATTGCTGCATATAATGGAGCAGATGAAGGTAAGGAAGGAACTCTGGATATGTCGGAGGAAACCTGCTGGATGTTTATAGAGCAGATAAAGCTGCATTTTGCACCTTGCAAGGGGGATGAGGAGCCAGGGCCTGAGGACACTCTTTATTATGAAGAGGATGAGCAGGGACAGAGAAAGCCTTACCGCTGGGTAGAATGTATGGCTGCACCGGAAAATCTGCCAGAGCCATTGCAGGCTGGCCGGGTAAAATTTTATCGGACTGAAACCAGAGAAATTATGGAAATAAACCACCGTTATTTCAAAAAAATACCTGTGTATACGCCTGAAAGCAACTTGAATTAATTCTAGGTATCTGTATAGAAAGCTAGGCAATGAGGGACTCTTGGCAGGTATTTGACAAGCCGTCCTATGGATAGCTATCGACAAATATACTTTTTTTAGGGTATAATAGCATAAGCAATGTTTTCGGTAAAATAAAAGGAGATTTGACAAATGAGTGATAAAATATATAGTGTAGCAGTTAGCTGCCGGGAGGCTATTGGCTGGGTGGAATACGATATTGAGAACAAAACCGTGAAGGTTTGTCTCGATGATGCCAAGGCTGTAGAGGACGCTGAGAAGTTTCTGTCTACTGAGCATGAAATTCGCATTCCTCACGAAACCTTGCGAGATTTTTCTCCTGTAAATGTTAATCCTTTGGCAGATGTGGAAAGCTTCCAGCTGGCTTTGACCAGATTGTGGGAAAATACTGATGTTCACGTGGACTGGAGTCGTCCTGTAGAGTATGTGAAAAAGCACCCACATTATTGATAGGAGGCACGGGAATGGATTTGTTAGAGCAGCGTATTTTGGAAGAGGGCATTGTTTTGCCAGGTAATGTGCTGAAGGTGGATTCCTTTTTGAACCATCAGATTGACCCTCAGCTGTCCATGGCTATGGGCGAGGAATTTGCTGATTTGTTTAGTGATGTACAGATTGACAGAGTTTTGACTGTAGAGGCATCTGGTATTGCTATTGGTGTTACCACAGCTCTCAAGCTGGGGGTGCCTATGGTATTTGCCCGGAAAAAGGCATCTGTGTTGATGACAGAGCCTGCCTATACTGAGCAGGTATATTCCTATACCAAGAAGGAAACTTCTAATATTACTGTCTTGAAAAAGTTCCTGCCAGCAGGAGAAAATGTACTGATTATTGATGATTTCCTGGCTAATGGTGAGGCAGCCCTAGGCTTGGCTCGTTTGGTGGAAAAGGCTGGCTCTAAGGTAGCAGGTATTGGTATTGCCATTGAAAAGGCCTTTCAGAATGGCCATCAGAAGATTTTGGATGCAGGCTATCGTCTGGAAGCCTTGGCCAGTGTAGCTGCTCTGGAAAATGGCAAGGTTGAATTTGTAGAAGAAGACTGAGAAAAAGCAATTATCGCCTATGGATCACTAGGTCTGTAGGTGATTTTTTGTACAAAAAAACTGCCCTTTAGGTATGCAGTGCCCAGCAAAATTAGATTATCAGGGGCTATACCATAGCATAGTTTAAAGGACAGTTTATTGGTATTTAGTTACTCATCTAGAAATGTTTCTTCCTTTTGAGGTTTATTGAGCAGGAAGTTTAGCACCATGGCGGTAATACTGCCGATGGTGATACTGCTATTGCAAATAAGCTGCATGGTAACAGGGAATTTGCTGTAGAAGCCTGGGCTGCATACAGGTATCATGGCTACTGCTACGCTGATGGCAATAACCATCATATTGCAGTTGCCATTGAATTCAACCTTGGATAGACTGCGAATACCACTGGCTGCTACCATGCCGAACATGGCTAAACCAGCGCCGCCTAGTACCATAGGCGGAATACAGGAGACAATAGCTGCCAGCTTTGGACACAGGCCCAGCAGCATCATAATCACAGCACTGGTGGCTACCACATAACGGCTGCGGACACCAGTTAGGGTAATAAGGCCAATGTTTTGGGCAAAGGCTGTATAAGGGAAGGCATTCAGCACGCCACCCAGCATGGTGGAGAAGCCATCTGCTCTCAAAGCACGGGTTAGCAGGTTTTTGCTCATAGGCTTTTCCACAATCTCTGTAATAGCCATCATATCACCAGTGGTTTCCGCCATAGTTACCAGCATAACCAGAGTCATGGCTACACAGGCCGCAGGATCAAAGGTAGGCAGGCCAAAGGCAAATGGCGTGGTAATGCCCAAAAGGGCAGCCTCGGTTACAGGAGTGAAATCTACATAACCCATAGCACAGGCTATGATTGTACCTAGAATCAAGCCCAACAGTACGGCAATATGGCTGAGGAAGCCAGTAAAGCAGCGGTAGAAAATCATGATAATGGCCAGCACCACAACAGCCATAAGAATATAGAAGGGATCTGCAAAATCAGCAGCAGTTGGGTCCAAGCCTGCAATCCAGCCTACAGCCACTGGCATCAGAGTCAGACCAATAATAGTAATAACGGAGCCTGTTACTACTGGCGGGAAAAAACGCAGCAGCTTGCTGAAGTAGTTGGCAATAACAAAGCACACCAGACCGGAGACAATGGCAGAGCCATAAACGGCCTGTAGCCCCTCGGAGCCGCCTCCAGCTGAGTTAGCAATAATAATCATTGGCATAACCGCTGTAAAGGTACACCCTTGGACAATTGGCAGCTTGGAACCGATATAAGGCCCTACGCTTAGGGTTTGTACCAAGGTAGCAATACCGCAGGTAAACAAATCAGCATTAATAAGATAAATGAGACGCTCAGTATCTAGATTAATGGCCTGGGCCAACACCAAAGGTACGGCTACTGCACCGGAATACATAGCCAATACATGCTGGAATCCAAAGAAAAGCAGCTTCCATAGGGGTAGCTTTTCATCTACGGGATGAACTGAAGATGACAAGAAAATTCCTCCTTATACATAAAACGAAAAAAACAAAACTATTATATCGCAAAATTGCCAATAAGCAAATTTTTTTCAGTAAATTTTCAGACTGGCTAAGGAGAGGATAGAGGATTTATTCTCGTATCTTTGGGCGGTTTTTAAGCTTCTATGCAAATTAGTTATTTTTCCTATGTATATATTGCTCATTTTGCATAGGAGTAGTACAATAAAAGTTATAGTTTCTATAAAATATTATATATAGTATATATTTGGGGGAAGTTACATGGAAATAAAGGATATGCAGGCATTTTATGCCATCGTAGAGGAAGGAAATATCAGTCACGCAGCTATTAGACTAAGTATAGCTCAGCCGGCTTTGAGCCGTCAGATGAAAAAGCTGGAGAGTTCCTTAGGGGTACAGCTTTTTGAACGGGGCAGCCGTCGGATTCGCCTTACCGATGCAGGTATGCTGTTGTATTCCAGAGTAAAACATATTTTGGGCATGGTGGATGGCACCTTGCGGGAAATTACAGATATTGGTTCCGGTGTAGCTGGCACCATCAAGCTAGGAACGGTAACCAGCTCTGGCGCTATGCTGATACCTCAGCTGGTGGCAGATTTTCATCGTATGTATCCTTTGGTAAATTTCAATGTATGGGAAAGTGATGGCGCCAGAATATTGGAGCTGTTGGATAGTCATATTATAGAGCTGGCTATTACTCGTACTCAGGTAGATAGCTCTACCTATGAATCCATGGTTTTGCCAGATGAGCCATTGGTTTTGGCCATGCACAAGGATCTTTGCTCTTGTGGCGAAAATAGTGATTTTGTGCATTTGCAGGAACTGGAGGGTAAGCCGTTGCTGGTTCCCCTGCGCTGGCATAGCAGCTTTTTGGAGCAGTGCCAGAAGCACAAATTTGAGCCGAATATTTTGAGTGTCAGCGATAGTCAGATTCAGAATATTCTTTGGACTCAGATGGGGATTGGTATTGCTCTAGTGCCTTTGTCTGCCCGCAGCATGGTAAATTCAGACAAGGTTATTTTCAAGCGGATTGTGGAGGCGGAGATTCATACTCATACAGTGGTGGCTTGGTTGAAGAATCGCACCTTGTCCAGTAGCTGCACCCATTTTTTGGAGCTGTTTCGCAAGAAGTATATTAGAAAGTGATGGCTGAAAAATCATGGATAAGGGTTTGAAAAACTATCGTGTGTTGATTGTGGAGGATGAAAGGCGGATTGCCAGATTCCTGCAGATGGAGCTGGAGCACGAGGGCATGGCAACTACTATCGAGGATAATGGTCGGCGGGCCTATGAGCGTATCGTGCAGGAGAATTATGATTTGGTTCTTTTGGATGTTATGCTGCCGGATATGGATGGTTTTACTATTTGCCGCAGGGTGCGGGAACTTAGTCAGGTGCCTATTATTATGCTTACGGCCAAGGATGATATTGATGATAAGGTACATGGCTTGGATATTGGGGCCGATGATTATATTACCAAGCCCTTTGCCACACCAGAGCTTTTGGCTCGCATGAGAGTGGTGCTGCGCCGTCGGGATATGCGGGGGGAGGAAAGGGAGCCTCAGGAAGAAATCCTTACGATTAAAAATTTGACCATGTATACGGCTCGCCATGAGGTGCAGGTAGGTTCTGTTACTGTGGAGCTGACCAAAAAGGAATATGATTTGTTGGAGTATTTGTTGAGAAACAAGCGGAATGTTCTCACTAGGGATCAGATTCTTTCCAATGTATGGGATTATGATTATATGGGTGATACCAATGTGGTGGATGTATATATTCGTTATCTTCGCCAAAAGCTGGATGATAGATTTCAGGAGAAATATATATATACCATGCGGGGAGTAGGCTATGTTATCAAGGATTAATAGTCTGAGAATCTCTGTGAAGCTAAGTCTGGTTTACGGCATTATGATGGCGGTGCTGATTTTTGCCACCAGTGCCTGTACGGCAGTGGGACTGTACTATACCCAATATCATCAGGTAGAGGGAGAACTGTCCTTTAGTATTCGCTATGTACTGAAGCAGTTAGAAAAACACTATGGCCCCATTGAGGAAAATGTCAGCAGTACCCTGCCTATACCGCCACCGCCTAATGGCGGTCAGGAGGAGGCTAGGCGAAAAAGGCAGACTATGCACCATGATGTGGTCAATCCTCAGGGATTTATGGGACTGCGGGCAGCAGGACGTTATCGTTTGCAACAGGAAAATGCTCACAACGATGAGCTGGAGCTTATGCCGGGGGTGTTTCTAAAAATTACTGATGCTCAGGGGGGAGTTGTTTATGATAGTGATATGTATTCTCCCTCCTTGCAGGTGCTGCAGAGTCATATAGAGGAACGGCCTCCCTTTTGGGCCAATCCTAATTTTCAGGTCATTGAGTCAGACAATTTTATTATCTACTACAAAAAAGTGCCTGTGGTAATTCGAGGCAATGCCTATGAGCTGCATTTTTTCAAGACTATTACAGCGGAAAACCGGCTGTTGGCCTTGATTCAAAAAATGCTGCTGGCAGAAATTGTTATTAGTATTTTTGTGGCCCTACTATTGGGATATTTCGTGAGCCGTCGTTTGCTGAATCCAGTAAGGGATATTACGGATACAGCCAAATCCATAGAAATCAGTGATTTGAGCCGTAGAATCCCAGTGTCTCCTGCTAAAGATGAGCTGTCGGAGCTGGCAGAAACCTTTAACCGCATGCTGGATAGAATCCAAAAGGGGTTTCATCAACAGCAGCAGTTTGTTTCAGATGCTTCCCATGAGCTGAGGACTCCGGTAACAGTTATTAAGGGGTATTCGGATATGCTGGCTCGCTGGGGCAGTCAGGATGAAGAAACTTTGCAGGAGGGCTTGGAGGCGATTCGCTCTGAGGCGGTGGATATGCAGGAGCTGATTGAAAAATTGCTATTTTTGGCCCGGGCGGATCAAAAAAGGCAGATTATGCACAAGGAACCTTTGGATATGGCGCCTTTGGTGGAGGATGTGTTCCGAAAGCTGGAGCTTACGGACAAGGAGCATAGTCATACCTTGCAGGTTAATGAAGAAGCAACGGTTTTGGCTGACAAGGTAGCTATGAAGCAGCTCTTGCGTATTTTTTTGGAAAATGCTGTAAAATACACCCCGGCAGGAGGTCATATTTCTCTATCTGCCCAGCTGGTAGAGGTTGATAGGGCAGATAGCAAAAAAGAACCTGTCTCTCGGGAGAAACAGGTTCTTCAGATAATTATTGCTGATACAGGTATTGGGATTCCGCCTGAGGTTCAGGGCAAAATCTTTGATAGATTTTATCGGGTAGACAGTTCCCGCAGCCGTCAGGATGGTGTTCCTGGAGGTACTGGCCTTGGCCTGTCCATTGCCCGTTGGATTGCCCAAGAGCATGATATGGACATTCAGGTAGAAAGCCAGGTAGGACAGGGTACCAGTTTTATTTTGCAAATACCAATTATTTAGCTCTTTTGAATACCTTTGCCGGGTCCATCGTTGGCAACAGCCACTTGGGCTTCGGCAAAGGTTTTCATGTCATTAAGCACATGTAGACAGGCTGTAACCAGTCTGATGCCGGCCAAGGCCACTAGACCAGGTGCCTGGATGTCCAATTGATATAGCTGAGGCTGTACTGGCAGGAGAAAATCCTCCAAATCTGGCAGCATTTTTACGGCGTATCTGGCTACAGCCTGAGTGGCAGCATCATCCAGAATAACCATACTGCTGTTATGAGCAGCGGCTACCAAGGCTCCCAGCATGGCGGAAACCAGAAGCTGCTGCTGTATATCAAGGTGATTGAGGAAGTCAGCCACATCATAGCGCAGTTGGTTGTCAGGTGTAATCAGCTCCTGGGCAATGGCCTGAATTTTTTCCTGTCGGGCATCCACCAGCCCCAAGCCTACAATAGCATTGTGAAGAGCCAGCTCTTCTCCCTGTTGGCGGCCAAATTCAAAGGCATCCATTTGGGTGTGATTCAGGCTGATATGGCCAATGCTGATTTTGGTTTTGGCAGCACGGCCAAAGGTTTCGGCCAAGGTAATCTGATCCAGATTGTAAGCCTGCATAGATTCGTCATAATCGTTTTCATTGCTGAGATTTTCCTTGATGATTTCCAAAGGACTTTCTGTTTTGATTTTGTCCAATCCCAACAATAGTAGAACTTTGGAGATATCTGTATGAGGCAGGGCATCACCGATAATCCCGCTAAGCTGCAGGACGATTTTTTCCATATTACCCAGGCAGTAGATAGGCTTGGCCAAATTGTCCAGACGCTGCTGGCATTGGGCCATGGCTTCCTTGTCCAGAGGCGGCATGGTATTGGTATAAAAATCAAAGGTTTTATCTGTTAGCTGGACAGATTTTGACTGAATCATAATATCCTGAATTCTGTCTACAAAGGCAAATTTTTCGACATCTGGCTTCTGTACATTTAGGCAGGCAGCCAGACTATTGATAAGTAAATCTGCTGTGAGGGAGGAGCCAATGGCTTCTCCTAATTTTATATCCAGCTTCATAATAGGCTGGAGTCCTAAATGCTGTAAAGCAATAGGGTGCCCGGATTCTCCGCCTATATGGGATGCCATAATATAATCCCTAGCCTGAGGACAAATGGTGGTGGCAATGAGGGCTGCGGCAGCAGTGTTAAAGCCGTCCAAAATAACCAAGGAGTGGCAGTAGGCAGCACCGATAATCATGCCGGCAATAGCTCCCAGTTCATAGCCGCCTACCTTGGCTAGTACATCCAATCCATCAGTGGCATCTGGCTTATTTACGGCAAGCATTTTCTTCACTACCGCAATTTTGGTTTGCAGCCGCTGATTAGATATATTGGTGCCTCGGCCGGTGGTCATCTCTGGCGCTGCCTGACAGATAGCAGCCGCTATGGCAGCGCTGGAGGTGGTATTGGAGATGCCCATTTCACCGGGCAGAAAAATAGTATGACCTTGTTTTCTTAGTTCGATGGCCTGTTGAATACCATAAAGCAGGGAACAGGCAGCCTCAGTTCTGGTCATGGCAGCTTCCTGAGCAGCGTTACGGGTACCCAAGCGTATTTTTACATGGTCAATATCTGGCAGATTATCTGTATTGCCATTGATGCCCAGGTCTGCAACCTTCATTTTGCCGTGGACAAAATTGCTAAAAGCGTTGGCAGCGGCTCCTTTGGAAATAACATAGTTGGTGGCCATATGCAGGGTGGTTTCAGGAGGGTAGGCACTGACATTTTCTGCTGATACACCGTGATCACTGCAAAAAATGAAGTTTACTGGTGGGGCAAGCTTTTGGGGAATGCCAGCAATGGCCACGTATTGCATAACCATTTGACGCAGTTGGCCCAGTCCCTGCTGAGGCGGTACCAAATAGTCCAATTTAGTGGCAAAATCTAGAGCAGACTGTTGGTTAACAGGTTTTACCTCCAGGCATATCTGCTGAATGACTTTATCTAGTGTTTCTGAGTCTTGCTTTTGTTGTAGAATTTCCTTTAAATTTATCATTATGTCCTCGTTTTTACCATAAATATATTCTTGCTTATGAGGCTTGCTGAGCCTGTTTCAAGCTTAGACCGATACGGCCTCTTTTTTCGTCGACGCTGATAACCATTACCTTGAGAATATCTCCTACAGATACAACATCGGCAGGATGCTTTACGCGGCGATTGCTTAGTTCGGAAATATGAATAAGTCCAGCTGTTTTGATGCCAATATCCACAAAGACACCAAAATCGGTAATATTTCGCACGGTTCCCTGCATAATAGTGCCTGGCTGAATATCGGAAAGTTTTACTACCGCCTTGCGAGTCAAAGGAGCTGGCAAATCCTCTCGCGGATCTCTGCCTGGCTTGATTAGAGCTTCTAGAATATCTTTGAGGGTTGGTACACCACAGTCTAGATCCTTGGCCAGCTGGTTTACATTTGTTTCCTTGATTTTTGCCTTGAGGAAGGCTAGCTTGACCTTGTCTGTTAGCTGAGAGGTATTCATGCCAAAATGGGATAGTACCCTTTGAGCCAATTCATAGGATTCTGGATGTACTGGCGTATTGTCCAGAGGGCTGCTGCTGTCCTGAATGCGCAGGAAGCCTGCACACTGGGTAAAGGCTGCCTTGCCCAAACGGGGTACTTTGAGAAGTTCCTTGCGGTTATGAAAAGCTCCCTGTTCATTGCGGTAAGCTATAATATTTTTGGCAATAGAGGCATTGATACCAGCAATATGTTTCAATAATGCCTGGGAAGCTGTATTTAGTTCTACGCCTACATGATTTACCGCCGCTTCTACGGTTTGATCCAGGGTATCAGATAGCTGTTTTTGATTTACATCATGCTGATACTGGCCTACCCCAATGGATTTCGGATCTATTTTTACTAGTTCCGCCAAAGGATCCTGCACCCGGCGGGCGATGGAAACCGCACCGCGGATGGTAACATCATATTCTGGCAGCTCCTCCTTGGCCAAGGCAGAAGCTGAGTAAACCGAGGCTCCCGCCTCGTTGGTAATGATATAATGTACATCTAGATTGTTGTCCTTGATAACCTTGGCGGTGAATTCCTCTGTTTCCAAGGAGGCTGTGCCATTGCCAATGGAAATAAGGCCGACTTTATAACGCTGAATAATTTCCAGCATGGTGCGGGCAGATTGAGCGGCCCTGCCTTCGCCGTGGGTTAAATAAAGCACTCCGTGGTGAAGTACCTGGCCTGTAGGACTTACCACAGCCATTTTGCAGCCGGTGCGGTAGCCAGGATCCAGCCCCATAACGGTATAGCCAGCTAGAGGTGCCTGCAGCAACAGCTGCTTTAGATTGGTGCCAAAAATATTAATGGCTTGTTTTTCGGCCATTTCAGTCATTTGACTGCGCTGTTCTCTTTCCAGAGAAGGGGCAAGCAATCGCTTCCAGCTATCCTCTATGGCCAGCAGCATATTTTCTTTATAGATAGAAGGATGATGTACATACTCCTTTTGAATTAGATAAAGGATTTTTTCCTCACCTAATTGTAGCGTAACTTTGAGACAGCCAAGTTTTTCGCCACGGTTGATAGCCAGGATTCGATGGGATGGCATGGTATGTATTGGTTCTTGATATTCCTTGTACATAAGAAATCTTTGCCCATCCTCAGTTTCAATTTTGTCCTGAGCCAGTACAGTGGAGATTTGTCCCTGTTGGTGAATATATTCTCTAAGCTTCTGGCGGAGGGAAGCGTTTTCGGAGATGATTTCGGCAATGATGTCACGAGCACCCTCCAAGGCTTCCTGCCAGGTATTTACCTCTAGTTCAGGGTTGATGTATTTGCTGGCTTCCTTTTCCACACTGCCCTGGGTGTCCTTTTGCCATAAAATAGTGGCAGCCAATGGTTCCAAGCCCTTTTCCCGAGCCTTTTGTGCTCTGGTGCGCTTCTTTTGCTTGAAGGGAAGATAAATATCCTCCAGCTCCTGCAGCTTGGAAGTTTTTTCAATGGCCTGCTGTAATTCTTTGGTAAGCTTTCCTTGTTCAGATATTTTGTTCAGGATTTCCTCTTGACGTTTGACGAAATTTCGCAAATAGGCCAATCTTTCCTCTAGTTTGCGCAGCTGCTCATCCTCCAGCTCTCCAGTGGCTTCCTTGCGATATCTGGCAATAAAAGGCACAGTATTGCCTTCGTCCAAAAGGTTCATGGCGGCTTGGGCCTGCTCAGGGCGAATTTTTAATTCCTGAGCCAGGGCCTGGGGTATATTTTCTAGTAACATAAAAAACTCCTCTATTGAATCGTATTAATTCGCATTTGGTTTAAATGACTTGCAATAAACAGGTTTGCAAGGTATAATAAAAGAAAAGAAGGTGCTGCCGATAGACGGTTAGCCCATATATACTGGTATCAGAAAGATCGCTCAGTTTTGCGGACTAGGGGCGGTCTTTTCTGTTAGAAATATCTTTGCCGAATTGGTAGCCTAGACCTATACAGGCTATTACTAGGCTGAAAAGCCCAATAAATAAAGCTACTAGTTCAAACGACATCGTATCACTGCCCTCCTATATGTATTCCGGAAGCCGGTTTCTATATAATCGGAGGGTCACAGTCCCTCCGTAGAGGGCCAACCGCCTACCGTTATGGCAGCACCAAATTGATTATAGCATAATTGACTGCTAAAGTCTTGCAATTACTTTAATTGAAAGGTATAATAAAAGAAAAGAAGGTGCTGCCGATAGACGGTTGGCCCATTCACTAGTTAGTTAGAAATAACCGCTTAGCTTCCAGGCCTAGGGCGGTTATTTCTGTTTACGGGCATCTTTGCCCATCATGTAGCCGAGGCTGAAAATGGCTGCGGTGTAACCGAGTACACCTAACAAATCCAAAATAGTCATGGCATCACGCCCTCCTATACGTATTCCGGAAGCCGGTTTCTATATAATCGGAGGGTCACAGTCCATCCGTATAGAGGGCCAACCGCCTACCGTTATGGCAGCACCGAATTGATTATAGCATAATTGACTGCTAAAGTCTTGTGATTCCTATAAGGAAATCGACCGATGTGAGGTGATAATCATGTTGGTCTTATTTTTTTGAGCACTTTAAGCTGTTCATGTAGGATGAAATCAAAATGGTATACCTTTTACATGGAAAGAAATTGACAGATTTTACTTTATAAAGTAAAATTAATCTAATAATAATTCTTTTGAATAAATAATTATTATCCATTAGAACGGAGGAAATATCATGTTAGGAACAGAAGCTGTAACCAAAATTTTGCGGGAAAAAGGCTTCAAGGTGACACCCCAGAGATTGGCGGTATATGATGCTTTGTCAGGCACCAAGAGCCATCCCAATGCGGAAATGCTGTACAATATGCTGCAGCCTACTTATCCAACTATGAGCTTGGCTACGGTATACAAGGCCATGGATATCTTTGCAGAGTTGGGCTTGATTCAGATTTTGAATGTGGGAGAGGATAGTTATCGTTATGATGCAGAGACAGCCAGTCATCCCCATATTCGCTGTACAGAGTGCAATCGAGTAGATGATATTTTTGATTTTCAGGATGAAGGTCTGATGGGTGAGGTGGGCGCCAAAACCGGCTACCAATTAACAGGTCGTCAGCTATACTTTTTTGGCCGTTGTCCAGAATGTCAAAAGAAAGTTATAGCTGCTCAGCCACGGCATTGATAATCATAATATAGCCACAACACAAAAGGCTTGCTACAGATGTATTTGTCAGTAGCAAGCCTTTTAATTTTGCACAAAAAAATACCCTCAGAAAAGCGCTGAGGGCTGAAAGGGATTGACTATAGGGGATGTACTATAGGGAATACATCACCTTAACTGCAAGGTCGAGAAATGGCGTTGGAAAAAAACAACCTTGCAGGTGGTAAGCTACATAAATTTTGTAAACTTATCTTGTCATTATATTAGCACAAA
>CAKPVW010000042.1 GCA_934196075.1 uncultured Anaerovibrio sp. | reverse complement strand
TTGCTGAGCCTCGGTGCTTAATGAGTTCAAGCCATAAGGCGCAGAAGGAATTTAGCATCCGCTAGGCTCAGTTAGGAGCGAGAGCGGGTTTTCGTGGGTACTATCTCTGCTGTGACGATTTAGAATAGGTAAATCACGATGATTCGTCAACAGCCGGAGGGGCATGACACTTTTGCGGCAGTAGGCTTCCTGCTTTTGCGAAGCAAAAGTGAGCCCGGTGGCACTTTCTACAATTCCGGTATCTGTGAATTGGCTCAGCGACAAGCGGTATCTCTGCGTAAGGATAAATCATCAGGCAGGGTCATTTAGCCGACAGAGCAAAAGTCGCCATGACCGCAGGCTGTATTTCAACAAAGTTAGAATGTATGGCTCTGCAAATCAGAATTTGAGAATCCGTGCCAATATAGGCTTATTAGCCAGAACCTTTTTGATGCTCTTGTCATATTGTATGGTAGCCAAAAAAAGTAGGCTGCTGCATTGATTGCACCAGCCTACTTAATTTTTGATTATACCCAATATGATTAAATGAACATGCCCCTACATTTTCTTGCAATGCAGGGGCACAAGGGTAATTATATTAGCTCTACTACGCAAGGGTCGCAGGCTTACACCGCCTATAGAGATAGCGTCCTCTCCTGAACCACAGCCTATATCATATCAACTGATTTCTGCCAGCTATAAAGATAACGGACAGTTTTTAGCCCAACCAAGAAAATCTTTTGTATTTGCATAACTTGCGAAGGAATTCTGCAGCTATGATGGAAAGGACAACTGTTGCCAAAAATACACCCATATGATAGTACTCTATGTGTAAAGCTTTTTTGGCAATGCCTGTGCCTAAAAACAAAAACCAGGGATGTACCAAATATATGAACAAACTCTGTTCTCGTAAATGCTTATATATAGGATTGTCCTTCAAATTTACATTGATACTCCATAAAAATAGCAATGTAACCAATAAAAGCATCATATAACTCAATATATTTCCCTGATCGTTAGGATTAATTAAGGAATATTCCCTGATTAAGTAGCTTTCTGCGCAAAATCCTGCTAGTGCTATTACCAGCAATGGCAATAATATAGTTAAAGAATACCGATTCCTATGCCATGCGAATAAACCACCTACAGACATATACAACAAACCAATTGTCCATCCATTAGCAGGAATAAAAATTTTACTAAACAAAGCTATAAATACTTTTATAATACCAATGTCAGCCAAATACTGTATATATATGCCATGATAGCTATACGCAATTACAGGTATTATATGTAGTAGCAAAGCTATCACGATGATAACACTCAATTTTAACCCCCGGGAAAACAGGAAATATAAAGTAAGTACAGCCACTATAGACGCATACAAATACCAAAGATGATACATCAATGCTCCCTGAAAAATGGTATCTCGCATAATTGCCAGCAATTTGTGAAAATGATTATTTTCATGCCATACAGCATATACTGCTATAGGCATATACATAATAGTCCAAGCTAAAAATATCTTGCCTAAACGTATGCAATATCTTTTAATTCTCTCCCAAGATATTTTCCCTATGGACATCTTGCTGAATAAGAAAAAACCTGAAACCATAAAGAAATATGGTACCGCCAGTCTGGTCAATACACCAGATATATAATAATCCCAATCAGCAGAAATATCCACAAAAGGATGGCCGTGCAATGCTACTACAAAAATAGCCATTACCCACTTGCACAAATCTACTAAATTATAATTATGAGCCTGCTCTGCTCTGCTCTGCTCTGCTCTGCTCTGCTCTGCTCTGCTCTGCTCTGCTCTGCTCTGCTCTGCTCTGCTCTGAATCATTTTCCCAGCCTCCAGCCTAATATTCAAGCAATATTGCAAAATTTATAAATTATAAATATACCTAGGATCATCAATTCCATTTCCTGGCAACATAACCTCACCTTGATCAATAGAATCAATTCTAGTCATATCTTCTTCAGTCAAAGCAAAATCAAAAATATCCTTATTTTCCTGCATATGTGCTCGTGATTTAGTAGCAATAATCGGCACTACTCCATTTTGGTAATGCCATCTTACAATAACCTGTGCAATGGTTTTGCCATATTTCTTGGCAATTTCTTGAAGCACCGCATTATTACGAATAGCTGGTGACATTCGCCCTGTTGGGGTATGCGCCATAATCAAAATACCATGCTCCTTGCAATAATCACGAATCACTTTCTTGCTATTTAATGGATGCAGCTCTGTTTGATGAATCATCGGCATAATAGAGCAATTAGCTTCCAATTGCTTAAAATGTTCTAAATGAAAGTTGCAAACTCCTATAGATCTCACTAGTCCCTTATTATATGCATCCTCCATTTGCTTGTATATATCCAACCAATTACCATGAGGCCAATGCAATAAATAAGCATCTACAAAATCCAACTGTAAATATTTCATAGACAGCTGCAAGTTACCAGCTACATCATTAGGACTGCCATTTCTATACAAATCCATATCTGAAACCTTGGTAGTAACAAATATATCCTCACGTGGCAAATTATTTCTAACTATTGCTTTGCCATATTCTACTTCCGAATATCCATAGATTCTGCCACTATCCAATAAGGTATATCCCTCAGAAATTGCTGTATCAATAACTTTGCCCATGAAAAAATCCTGTTGCAAGATTTGATAAAGTCCTTTGGCACTAGCGTGCTTTACCGCATTTAATACTGGTCTTATTCTTCCACGTATAAAAACGGATGGCTTGCGGCTATATCTTTTTATTACACCCGTACCAAAACCAATAAAGGGCACCTCGACACCATTTCTTAATTTAAACTTTTTACTATCCATATATTTCACTCCTAAAAAGCAATTTTTATTTTACTAACCAATGCCTTAATTTGTTCTTTCTCTTTAATATTCATCCCTAGTAAATACATGACAACTATATAAACTATGGTAAATACCAAGATCAGCGCAAAAAATTCACTCCAACAAAGAGCTTCAAAATTATAGGACAGCAATCCACCAAATATCATTATCAATACTGATGCTGGTACAAAACCACTAAAATTGCGAAAGAATTTAAACACATCTAAATGTCCATATTTATAGTAATACCAATTATCATATATATTAGTAACTATAAAGGTATTAATACATGTTCCAATAGCTACACCTATAGCACCATATCTTTGGGCAAAGGGAATACAAATAACAAAACCAGCTATAGAAAATAGCAAATGTGCAATTACCCATTGTGGATGCTTATTATATGCCCGCAATATTTCCATACCCAAAACCTGACAAAGATGTATCACTATCGGCGTCATTAGTATAATCGCCACCCAATAGGCATCATCATAACCATGGCCTGCCCACAAATAAACAAATGATTTGCCAAAAAATAAAAACGCTGCCCAAATAAAAAATAATACATAAAATTGATAACGCCCTACTTTTATCCATAAATCCGTTATTTCCGCTTTTCTACCTTCCTGTACCAATTTATAAATCTGCGGTACTACCACACCATAAAATGCCGAAGACATGCTACCAAACATCAAATCCACTTGTAAGCCAATACTATATACAGCAATAGCCGCACTATCTGCCACATAGGTTAGCAGTAACTTACCCAAATGCCAATTGAATTGATCCATAATTCCCTGAATCATAATAAAAATAGAAAAGCTTAACATACCTGGCAACAAGCCAAAGGGCAATTTGGAAAATACAAAGGGTAACTTCAGTTTTCTCCGACAATACCATATATTTATCAATAAATCACCCAAGGTTAGCGCAAGGGCAACCAGACTCATACCTATGGAACCATATCCTTGATATAAAAGCAGCAAGCATAATAATGGATTAAGCAGCGAGGTCAACATCCCCAAGGATTTGATAAAAATAAAACGCTCTTGCGAGATTACCAAAGCAGCAAATACGGTTTTGGGCATCAACAAGGCCATATTTACCGACATGATTACAAATAAAATACTTGCTAGAGATAATTCATCAGATGTTAAACCTTGACCAAGTATATATTCCAGATTAGAAGACAGACCTACTCCCAAAACAAGGGCACTCAAACCCAGCACAGAAAAGAGGACTAAAAATAAACCATTTAACTTGGCTATACCATAATCATTAGCATCTTTTTTGTAAGCAGAATAATATTTGAGATATGTGCTGCTCATGCCCATATAAAGCAAAGCGAAATAACCTATAACAGAATTACTTAGGCTGTATATGCCATATTCACTTTGTCCTACCAATCTCAGCATAATAGGTACATAAAGCAGATTGCTTAGCATGGTAATAGAAATCTGTCCATAGGAAAGCAGGACACCTACTTTTTTTTGATTCATTGCTGCTTCTCTCCTACTGCCTTCTGAATATCCTGCCACAGAATCGGCATAAATTTTTCTCGACCAGCTTGATTCATAAAATCACCATTATAGTAATATTTATAATCCTGAAAACGGACATCTCTCATATAATTAAAAAAAGGTACATCTGGTGCAACATTAGCCACAGGCTTCAATATCACTTCGTGAATAAAATCATCAGAAATTTTGCTATTAAGAACACTGGAAACTGGTGGCAACATTAAAATAGGGATTATACCTGATGCCTGTGTTTCCTCAATTAATCTTTTTAACAGTTGACTAGCCTTCTGTATATTTCCCTGTAAATGTTCTAAAGACTCTCTATGCTGCAAATCTTTAAGATTAAATTGAACCTTCCACCCATTGATTCTTTCTTCCGAAGCTTTTTCGGCATAAGCTAAGGATGGTTCATTCTCCTGAAACAATTCGCCTCGATGATAGAAGCAATGAACAAAATTTCGCCAATTCTCTAGAACTGGCAGATATCTGTACTTAATTTTTTTCCACCAGGTACTATTAGGTATATCCTCATTTTCCACAAAATAGTAATACCTAAAGTTGGCCCTATCCTGCGGGTACTCCAAAAAACCAAACACTAGGTCGGAAAGCACAATGAGTAAAATTTTTTCCTTTTTTATATGACTGCGATACTTGTTTACCAAACGATAATCCCAGCTCAAAGACTGTGGGCCTGAGGCCAAGCTAAAACCATTAACCCCAACAATGGACCAATCTATAGAGTAATATGCATGATTACTACCAGTATTCATAATATCCAAATTATTGGGAACCCCTTGCCTAAACTTTTCAATAGGACGCACCTGATTTAGATGCCTAGGGGTTCTAATATAAATACTATTGAATATCAAGACAAATACCATTAGCAAAAGTAATCCCAAGCATATATACTCAACAATTCCCATTAAGATCATTTCTCCTTACATTCTGTCACCACCAGAAAGGTTGAAGTTAATTCCATTAATGTAACCAGCCTCATCTGACAAAAGATATTCCATGGCGACACACACTTCATCAAGAGAAATATTTCGCTTCATCGCCGAACCAGCAGCATTCATTTCAATACTTCTCTCATCAATATCTGCTAAAAATTTAGTTTCCATCATATTGGGAGATATACCATTTACTGTAATTCCTTTACCTGCATATTCTACAGCCGCTGCTTTTACCAATCCTAACAAGGCATACTTGGACATTATATAGTCACTCATAAATTTAGGTGGAACATTTATAGTATAAGCTGTTAACATGGCCACTACTCTGCCATATTTTTGTTTGGCCATAACAGGCAAAAAATATTTCAATAGTAAAGCCATAGCCCCCGCATTAATGTTTATTTCTTGTTGCATCCTACGCCAATCCATTTGCTTAATACGCATATAATTAAATTTGGGAGAAGCAAAATGCAAAATATGAGATGGCACTATCCCCTCTGACTGCAAAAGACTAAGCCATGCTTCAACAGCCTCCATATTGGCTAAATCGCACTGATATGGTACTATGTTCAGGTTAGGCAGTTCCTTCTGTAAATCTTCTAACACCGCAGCTGAGGAAAAATACTGTGCTACTATATCGCAAATTCTATCTTCAGCTGCACATTTAGTTTGCAAGCGCCTTAGGAAAGCAACCCCTATATCAGAAGATGCTCCTGTAATTATATACACATCTTTACGCATTATTCCCGTACCCCTACAATTAACTTTGCCCTAGAGACCTTTACTCCATCCTGATTACGAATAAAAGCCTTGATATGAATACGGCGAAATTGCTCATCAATTTCCTTAACTACGCCAGTAATAGTTAGTGTATCGCCTATATAAACTGGTGCCGGCCATTCAACTTCACATCTATGAAACAGACATTTCTCTCCTGGCAGATAAACACCTACCAATGTAGAGTAATATGAAGCTGTAGCCATTCCATATACCAGCTTATCTTTGTACCCCCCCCCGAGACACAAATGTCTTTATCGAGGTGCATAGGATTTATGTCTCCTGATAATTCAGTAAACGTATTCTGTGTTTCTTCCGTAATCTTTACAGAAAACACTTCTTTCATTCCAACATAAATATCTGACAAAGAATAGTGTTTCATATCTTACCTCATGCAATCTTATTTTCTATTAATGCAATAAATTCGCCAACATTTTTTGTTGAAAGTACCTCTTTAGTGGTAAAGCGAATCCCAAAAGCTGCTTCAATCTCATGAATCAGTGTTATATGAGACAGAGAATCCCAATCCTCTACATCGGCTGCTGTCATTTCATCGAATAACTCAATATCCTCATCATCAAATACATCCTGAAAAATCTCCTGCAATTTGTTTTTTACATCCATTTTTATTTCTCCTTACTTTAATTAATTTCTTTAATAAAATATTTCTGCATTGGTTGTTTAGCAATGTCCCAATGATAATACTTTTCACCAGCTTCATTGGCATAATCCAGATCAAAGCCTAAATCATCAAGAAAATCTTTTACCAAGACATTCTTTTTAGTAGGCAAATACTCTCCCTTTATCTGAGCAACCTTCTTATCCCCTGCCAGCTGATATATACGATCAAACATCATATATTCCACACCACGCTTCAGCACCCTGCAACTCATAACCCAGGAACGTATAAAGCATTGCTTATCCTGCCATTCCAATATGACACAGGAAATAATACCATAATCACTGAACTTGTCCTTTAATTCAAATGCCAATAAGCTGTATTGTGGATTATCCAACATAGCACTGATTTCCCCCTCAGTGTAACGCTCTGTTCTAAGGTTAAACTGATTTGACTTATTTAAAAGCTGTGTAAAACGAGGTACTTCCTTTTCGCCGACCACTGTAACATTGCCACACATTTCCAAGGCCTGCAAATATGAGTCATAATCCACAAATTGATTACTCATAGCAGTACGCTTTCTGTTCTCGATATACGAATTACTACGTGAAACATCTTCCTTAGTCAGTTCCAACCACTGAAAGGGCGAATTTTTATCCAAAGCTGTTACATATAATGCGGGATCCTCAGGAACATCTATAACTTCTACTTCAGGTAAAAAATTATGTACTATTTCCCTCTCAGCAGGATTGTCGTCAAAAAATACTAGACTATCCAAACCTATATTCAATTCGTTAGCAATATGACGAATGTTTGAGGCTTTGTCCTGCCAATTGGCCACAAAACATGCTATATCGTCCATATGCAAAATCATATGAGTATTTTTTTCAAATGCTTCCTTGGCAATATGTTCTTCATTCTTGCTACATACAGCTAAAATAACGCCTCTTTCCTTTAAGGCAAGTACATATTGCTGAAAATATCTATATGCTTCTCCAGTCGCTTCATTAGGGTCCAGCATAATGCCATCCCACCCCAAATCGCCTACAGTTCCTCCCCAAATGGTATTATCCAGATCAAGAACTAGACATTTGCGCACCTTACCTTGCTGTAATCTAATAATATCAGCATAAGCTCCAGTTGCCTCAGGCAGATAATCCAATCTAAACCCTGATTTGCTTAAAAAATATCCCGAATAATCAAACCAATTATCTTTTCCTTTGTAGCAGGAAAGCAAATCCAAGTCAACAATTGTCACCGATTCAGGCTTTTGTTCCACTAACAGATTATTTAGCATATTTAAAAAAGAGCTTCTGCTATAAACAACTTGTCTCTCCAAATTGCCTAATAAGTGTTCCGGAGGAATAACAAAATTACTTTGGAGAATTCTAACCTGAGGTAAATTTTTATGTAATGTTTTCCACAAATTTTGATAGTACGACATTGCACCATCAGCAAAATCTTTTACTTCATCCTTAGTGGACAACAACGCAGGATAAACCTTCAAATCTAGATAATGCGTCAGTAGCAAAACATAGTCTGGTGCAAAATCATACATAGGTGAAGCTTCATCATATACATCCATATTTATGCCATTGTATTCGCCTTCATATATATCAGCTTGAATACCACATTCATACAAATTAGCACGTAAAAACAAAACAAAATGCTGAATAGACGAACTACCCAATACGGCAATTTTAATTTTTTCTCCTTTTTCATCGGGAAATCCCTTTTTGGCTAATTTCCTGCCAAGCTTCATTAGAGAATTAAAATCTCTCATCCTCTGAGCCTCCGTTTTATACTTCTCAAGTTACTAACTGCAATATCTCTAAGTTGTAAATACCATGCTCTGATTTGCCATTTAGGCCATGCCAAATCCATCGTTTCCCATACGGCATCACTATACTTACGGGTTTTCAATAGACTGAAAAACTTTTTTCGATTCTCACTGATGGGAGCTGGATGTAATAATGCTGGATTACCAGCAATTGCTCTGGCAAGACTTTCTTCTCGATAAACTAATGATTGCTTTGATAAGTCAAACAATTCCCTGCCCCTATGATTGTTGACAATAGCCACAGATAAACCATATTTTTTTTCATTCTCGGTTAAAGCTATACCCCAAAAATCACCAATAGTAATGTCAGCTATACGAGGAAATTCCTTAAAATGACATTCTGCACAAGAGGGGCGCATATAAATATCACCACAAATAAAACCATTTACCCATGGGTCATTAAATCTATTGCGATATACAACCTTGCCATTGGTAAAAATTATCTTGGTGCCCAATTTAGTCCAACCTTTGCTTTTATCTTTAAACCTTACTTCCTGCAAAGGTGATTTATATTCCTCTATCAATTCTTTCATATATGATTGATATGCCAACGGGGTGTTTATGCCTCTACAAATAAAATCAACTGTGTAAAGATTATCATATTCCTTGCCTAAGAATCTGTACAAAGCAGCGACCTGACAGGGAGAACCACAAAATAGTACCTTCTCTCCACTACACAAAAGCTTCTTTACTTTCTTATAAATACCATGGGTATCACTCTGAAAATATTTGGAGCGCATAATACGCTGAAGGCCTTCCATGGTATTCGACACAATGTGCTCCGCATGATCAAAATCCTCTGTATAGACACAGCCGGCCAGCCAACCACCCTGAGCCAGAATATTTTCTGCCAAGGCATAATACATTCCTCCTGAAGTGCTATTGCAACGAATATCGTGTTTTGCATGGTAGGCCGCATATACCAAAGGCTGTTTTTGATTACTCATTTGTCTTTTAGGCCGTTGCAATACTGGACATGCCCTTTCACACAAATGACAATCTATGCATTTTGACTGATCAATTTTGGGATGCCAAAAACCTTCTTCATCTATAGGAAAGGATATGGCCTGCTGGGGACATATATCACCGCAAGCTTTGCATCCGACACAGCTTTTCTTTTCTATAATAGATTCCATATTAGACTATACACTCCATTTGATTTCAGAATAAGATCTAGCAGGATTACCTGAAGCCATTGTGCCTGATTTTATCTTTCCACCAACCAAAGAATTAGCAGCTATCACAGCTCCATCACCTATTTTGCTGCCACGCACAACCACGGACTGCAATCCTATCCAGACATGGTTCCCTATCACAACTGGCCTTGGCAAATTCACTTGTTCACCAGCTTCATTGTATATAGGATGATGATCTGCATCAAAAATAAAAACCATTCTTGAAACCAAACATTCCTCTCCTAGCTTTATTTTTTTTGCTGCTAAAATAACTGCATCCGAATTTATATAGGCAGATCCAATTTCAACTTCTGCATCCTTATGTATTTCTATTGTGGCCTTGTAACATAGACTGAGACTTTTATGCACTCTAAGTACAGCATTTTCCCGCATTCGTATAAAAGCTTCTGCTTGAGATCCTCTTGGTCGATTAGGATTGATAGCTATACTGCCATCTCCCTCTATGATAATTTTAGCTCCTTTATCCATCTCGATAACTGCATTTTTATAGGGCAGTAACATTCCTCTGCCATGTCGCTCAACATGGGAACAAAACCAGTTATAATATATAAATTTTGTTAATGATAACTTGGATAAAACCTTCAGCTTATTTAATAATCCCATAATATACCAACCTTACAATCTTTTTAGTGTTGTATACGATACCCCCATACATAACATAAAATGTACTATATATAGAGGTTGCAATATCTCCATCGCACTGAATCCCAGTGAAATAAAATATGTTTTCACATTAATTGAGATAGTATGGATGTCCTAATGCACGCCCTTTCAGCATGTACATTATCATAGCACAACTTTCTATTATTATCAACATTTCTATATCTTTCCAGTTATATATCTCATTATATCATCTCATATTTTTATCTTTTGAAAAATACATTTCTGCTTTATTTATCCGTGTATCAGGACGCTACGACTCCAAAATTGCATCAAAAAAGCAGCTTCGTGTACTTTACCCCTTAGCTACTTCATCTAAGCCGGGTTAAAGTACACAAAACTGCTTTTGTGTATTACTTCAAAACCTAAAATAGCAAAATCTTGCATTTCTCCCAAATTTAAAATTGCCAAATCCTGCATTTCTTCAAGATTTTAAATTTATTTATGCTATTTTAGCAAACATCCTGTTAAATATACTGGCAGATACCATATTCCGTCCTTATAGTTTATATCCTTTTGGGAAAGAATATAACAATCCTTTACATGTTGTGAATATAGCCGTCCAAATTCTCGGAGGGATTCATGTTTGCCTGTTCCAGAGGATTTGACCTCCAGAGCCAATAGCTTTGTCCCATCAGAAACTAGAAAATCAATCTCATAGTAGTGGGAACAATCCTTTTTATTCCAGGTATGATAGTAAAGTTCCCGTCCCATAGAGGCAATTATCTGGGCTGCTAGATTCTCATACAAATGCCCCAAATTAGCCGGCAGCTTGTCCGATAAAAGTTTAGCATATATCTCATTCTCAACAGCTGGCCTATCAATAAACAGCAATGTTACAAATAGTCCTATATCTGCAAGATACATCTTGTAACTATCCAAATTCTTGGTCAAGGACATGCTAACCCTGGGATCTGTTACATTGTAGCAGGGCAGTACGGTTTTAGAATCTATCAAATCGTATATAAGGGCTTCTGTTTGGATGGTTTTGCGTCCTCCTATCGCAGTTGATATTCTATAACGCTTCAAATCTCTAGATAATTGTGCTGGTATGGCATGATACATAGCTGATAACCTGCCTGATGGATCAATTTTTTTAAAGTCATCCTCATATAGATTGATAATCTGTCTCTTAACCTGATCTATTTGAGCAAAATCTTTCTTTCTAATATATGCTTCCACAGCCTGAGGCATGCCGCCAACAGCCATATAAATCCGCAAATCCCGCATCAATTTTCTATTTACAGCCTGTCCCAAACTCTTATGCATATCATATATTTGTTTCAGTTGGCTATAATCCTGCCCCACTGCTTGACAGAATTCCTCATAATCCATAGGGTAGACTTGTATCTTCATTTCCTCAGATGGAATGAGAATATTTTTTACGTTCTTCTTTATGGAAATCAGGGAGCCTGTTTCTATATAATGGTATCTACCATCCTTCACCAAATGCTTGATAGCCTGTCTTGCCACCGGAAAAAGCTGTACCTCATCAAAAATAATCACGGATTTGTGTGGATATAATCTTGTACCAGTGATAGTGCTAAGACGCAAAAAGAAAATATCCATATTGGACAAATCCTCAAAGCAGTCCTTAATATCACGAGATGCCTTGGAAAAATCTATCATTATATATGATTTATATTCTTTTTTGGCAAACTGCTCAGCAATAGTAGATTTTCCTACACGTCTTGCTCCCTCCAGCAAAACAGCATAATTATCTGCATATTGCTTTTTCCACTCTAAAAGCTTCTTATAAGCTTTACGATAAAAATACATGACCGCACCTCCCCAAAATTTTAAGAGTAAACGCATTTCTTCCAAATTCAAAATACCAAAATCTTACATTTCTTCAAAATTATTATATGATGAATCATACATTTCTTCAAGATTTTATTTTCATAAATCTTACATTTCTTCAAAGTTTTATTTCTGCAAATCATGCATTTCTTCCAAATTCAAAATGGCCAAAACCTGCATTTCTTCAAGATTTTAGAGTTATTTATGCTGTTTTAGCAAAAAAGCCATCACTTTCTAGACTTTGTATCTAGAAGTGATGGCTTTATTTAATGTCCTTATTACAAATACTGTAAACCTTAGTGGTCTAAAACCTAAAGAGTACCAAGTGTCGCTTTAACCAAATAGACTGAGCTGATCGCTTTCGTCCATACCATCAAGGCAGCCGTGATTTCTCAGGGCCTCCACAGAGGTTTTAGTTATACCGGTGCGTTTTTTCATATTTTCCACTGAGGAATATGCACCCTTTTCTCTTTCATCCTCTAGAGAATGTGCATCCACACCGCCTAAACCGCCCAGTGCTGTAAAAGGAGGCAAAATAGCATTTTCCTCCGGCAGCATGGTAAACCTGTCTGCCTTGGAACGGTACAAATCCACCTTGAGGCAGTTAAAGCCCCGGATATACATTTCCCAAGCCAACTGCAGCACAACATAGAGTTCATCCTCCTTGGCCTCCCGCTTGTCCTTGGCTTCCAGTTCTGCCATCTTCTCCTCTACCGCCTTTTGGCCCATGGAGATAATATCTGCATCGAAGGCCGCTGCACGAATAGAAAAGTAAGCCGCATAATAGGCCAAGGGATAATGAACCTTGCAAAAGGCTATGCGATAGGCCATCATAACGTAGGCTGTAGCATGGGCACGAGGGAACATATACTTGATTTTCTGACAGGATTCTATATACCACTCAGGAATTTTCTTTTCCCGCAGCATTTCCACCTGATCCTCAGGAATCCCCTTTCCCTTTCTAACCCGCTCCATAATTTTAAAGGAGGCCAATGGATCTACGCCACTGTGCATAAGATAAATCATAATATCATCACGAGCAGATATGGCATTCTGCAGGGTACAGGTACCTCCCTTGATTAAATCCTGAGCATTGCCCAGCCATACATCGGTACCATGGGAAAAACCGGATATGCGAACCAAATCACTAAAGCATTTAGGATTGGTATCATCAATCATCTGACGGGTAAAATTGGTTCTAAACTCTGGTATACCATAGGTGCCGGAATTGGCCCCCAACAGCTCAGGAGTTACCCCTAGCGCCGTAGTAGAGTTAAAAATACTCAAGGTGGCTGGATCGTCAAAAGGAATCGTTTTTGGATCCCGATGAGTCAAATCCTCCAACATTTTGATCACAGTAGGATCATCGTGACCCAGAATATCCAGTTTTACCAAACGGCTGCTGATGGAATGATAGTCAAAATGAGTGGTAATCGTATCAGATGTCAAATCATCTGCTGGATGCTGCAAAGGCGTAAAGAAATGCACATCCATATTGCGGGGCACTACCATGATACCCGCAGGATGCTGGCCTGTGGTACGTTTTACCCCCTGACAGCCAGCTGCCATGTGGCCAATAAAAGCCTCCCGCTTGGACTGCCCCTTTTCCTCATAATATTTTTTTACAAAGCCATAGGCTGTTTTGTCTGCCACAGTTGTGATGGAGCCTGCTCGGAATACATTATCCTTGCCAAAAAGCTCCTCTGTGTATTTGTGAGCTACCGGCTGATATTCTCCGGAAAAGTTCAAATCAATATCCGGCACCTTGTCACCATCAAACCCCAGGAACACCGCAAAAGGAATTTCGTGACCATCCTTCAGCATATTGGTACCACAGACAGGACAGATTTTGTCTGGCAAATCATAGCCGCAGCCGTAGGAACCATCCAACACAAACTCACTGTGCTTGCAATAAGGACAGCGCCAGTGAGGCGGCAAGGGATTTACCTCTGTAATATCCGTCATGGTAGCCACAAAGGATGAACCTACAGAGCCTCGAGAGCCTACCAGATAGCCATCAATATTGGATTTCCGCACCAGCTTGTGGGCAATGAGATACAGCACCGAGAAGCCATGGGCAATAATTGGCTTTAACTCCTGGTCTATTCTAGCCTGCACTACCTCCGGCAGCTGGCTGCCATAAAGCTCATGGGCCTTGTTATAGGTCATATCCCGAATGGCCTCATCGGCTCCTGGAATCATGGGCGAATACAATCCATCAGGAATAGGCTTGAATTTCTCCACCATCTCCGCAATTTTGCGAGGATTGGTTACCACCGCCTCATAGGCAGCTTCCTTTCCTAAATATTGGAACTCAGCCAGCATTTCCTCTGTGGTGCGCAGGAACAAAGGCGGCTGCTTATCTGCATCCTTAAAGCCTGTGCCCTTCATAAGAATGGCCCGGTATATATAATCTTCTGGATTGAGAAAATGTACATCACAGGTAGCAATCAAGGGCTTGTTCAGCTTTTTGGCCAGCTCTGCCACCTTGAGATTCAACTTGATTAAATCTTCCTCACTATTTATATTTGGAAAAGCTTCCTCCCGAACAAGGAATTCATTATTGCCAATGGGCTGAATTTCCAAATAATCATAGAAAGAAGCAATCTCCAAAAGCTCCTCCTCTGGTGCTTCAGCCACTATAGCTCGCATCAGCTCCCCTGCTTCACAGGCAGAGCCAATAATCAAGCCTTCCCTATATTCCTGAATCAGCTTCTTGGGCAATCTAGGCCGCTTGAAAAAGAAACGCAGATTGGACATGGACACCAGCTTGTAGAGATTCCTCAGACCAATGGGATTTTTGGCCAAAATAATAATATGATGGGCTCGTTTTTGCTTGTAGTCCTCTCCTACCAGATAACCCTCTACCCCATAGATAACCTTGATTCCCGCATCCTTGGCGGCAGACATGGCGTCAGGAAAAGCCTGTACACAGCCATGATCCGTAATGGCGATAGCGGGCCAGCCCCATTTAGCCGCAGTCTTAATCAGAGCCTTGGCTGAGGAAACTGCATCCATGGAGCTCATATTGGTATGGCAATGAAGCTCTACCCTCTTTTCCTCTGCCGTGTCCTTACGGGACTCCTGCTCTACCAACATCAGGGAATCCGGCATAAGGCTATAATCATTGCTATAGGTATCGTAACGGACAGCACCCTTTACCTTGACTACCCCTCCTGATTTGGCTGCCTTTTTCAGCCGGCCTAGAACAACCTCATAGCCATCATGCTCCCGAATAAATATCTTGCAACTGATACCCTCGGTGCTATCAGCCAGAGAGAAGAGAAGCATATTGGTATTGGCAAATTCTTTGCCGTCCACACCGCCAATATAACCCTGGGCGATAACAGAGCGAATTTCTCCCTGCAGCTGATTAATAGGAGTTATATCCCCCACTATGCCCTCGCCAAATACCAAAGGTGAATCCTCTGGGCCAATAACCAGCTGACGACGACGGTATTTTTTGCCGCCTTTGGTATCACCGCCGGCATTACTGCCTCCTGCGGTATGACCAGAATTAAAGTTAGCCACTGGCTGAGGTCCCGCAGGCTTCCCATACTCTGAGCCACCTCCGCCTTGGGCCACTGGTGCCTTTGGCTCTGTCTGAGCTCTTTTCAAAGCCTCCAAATAGGCAGGATCCTCCGGTGGCATCTGTTGACGAATGGCCTCTATGGCCTCATAAACCGCTTGACATTGCAGGGCTACAGGATAACCGATGATTTTCTCCGTGCCCTCCCGCAGCTTGGTCAGAACCTTGTGCTTTTCCAGCAAATATTTGGCAAAATCTCCCTGCACCTGCAAAATGATTTCCTGCTGACCATAAATGCGACGGGACTGGTCTAGAATAACCTTGGCTGCATGATCCCCCTTAGTGACAAACTCCACCAGTTGTTCCCATTTTTGCTCCAAAACCTTTTCCAGCTTGATAACAGTGGTATAGAACAATACCTCCTGCAAACCATGCTTGGTAATGACATATTCTCTGGCTCTGTCCAAAAGCTCCTCTGGCAGTTTCTCCACACTCCAGACCAGCAGTTCCCACATATTGCGGGCAGGTGTTACCTCCACATGACGGATAACCGCTGTGTCTAGGAGCCTTCCCTCCTGAGGCTTTTGCTCCATACCTGCCAAAAGCTGTCCCAACCGTTTGCAATTTTCTGGTACAATACGATACTTCTCCATTATCTCACCATTCTTGCCATAAAAAATATCAGCTCCTGCCCCATGAGAGGACAGGAGCTGTCAAACCTTACAGATAGGACACCTAGTTATTTTATATGATGTCCCCCAGATTTTATTTTGCTTTCTGTGCCATTTAGCAAACGACTAATGTTGCTTTTGTGACGATAAACAATAAATACAGCCGCAATCAGTCCTAGAACCATAAATTCTGTATGCAATCCCATAAATAGGGCCAAAATAGGCACCAATACGGCCGCTACAATGGAGCCTAGAGATACATAACCGGTAATTTTCACAATAGCCAGCCATACCAAAAAGACAATAATTGTCACCCAAGGCATCAGCATGGCAATAACACCCAAACCAGTTGCTACTCCCTTGCCCCCCTTGAAACCAAGAAAAATGGACCAGGAATGGCCTGCAATAGCCAAAAGGCCACAGATAATACCTGCCAGCTCGCTGCCTCCTAGATGAAGCCCTAGATAGGCACTAAGGGCTCCCTTTAGCATATCCAGCAAAAAGATACTGATGCCTCCGGCCTTGCCAATAGTGCGCCAAGCATTGGTGGCACCTATATTGCCACTGCCATGCTGCCGCAAATCTACCCCCCAAATGCCTTTGCCCAAAAGCAAGCCATTGGGAATAGAGCCTAAAAGGTAACTAATAGCTGCTGCCATGATAAATCCCAGCATATCAATAATCCTCCTCTTCCTTGCGGCCCCGGACAATCAGCTTCAGAGGCGTACCCTCAAAACCAAAGCTTTCACGGAGACGATTTTCAAGGAAACGCAAATAGGAAAAATGCATTAGTTCAGGATCGTTGACAAAGACGATAAACTTTGGTGGCTGAATATCTGTCTGAGTCATAAAGAAAATCTTCAACTGTTTGCCACGATGGGATGGTGGCGGATTTACGGAAACAGCATCCCGAATCAGCTCGTTCAGAACACTGGTCTGAATACGCATGGACTGCTGATCTGCCACATATTTCACCAGCTCAGTGATTCTGTGAATACGCTGACCGGTAAGAGCAGAGGTATATACTACAGGCGCATATTGCAGGAAGCCGATTTCATCACGCAAATCCTCTGTAAAACGCAGGGTGGACTTGTCATCCTTGTCTGGGAATACATCCCATTTGTTGACTACAATAATAACACCCTTGCCTGATTCATGGGCATAGCCGGCAATCTTCTTGTCCTGCTCTGTAATGCCCTCCTCAGCGTTAATCACCATCAGCACTACATCAGCTCTATCCACAGCTCGCAGAGAACGCATAACACTATAACGCTCGATAGCCTCGTCAATTTTGCCACGACGACGCATGCCAGCAGTATCAATCAGCATAAATTTGATACCATCTGATACAAAATGGGTATCGATGGCATCTCTGGTGGTGCCGGCCACATCGCTGACAATAACTCTGTTTTCGCCAATCAGGGCATTGACAATGGAGGATTTGCCTACATTTGGACGGCCAATAACCGCAATGCTGATTTCATCCTCATCCTTATCCTCACCAGTATTTTCTGGGAAAGCTGCCACTACCGCATCCAGCAAATCTCCCAAGCCAATGGAATTAGAGGCAGCAATGCCAATAGGATCTCCCAGGCCAAGGCTGTAGAACTCATAGATAGCTGCCTCCAACTGAGGGC
>CAKPVW010000041.1 GCA_934196075.1 uncultured Anaerovibrio sp. | reverse complement strand
TTTACTGTGTCATATTTTATTATTCTAGATTCTTTATCATGATAAAGAATCTAGAACTTTCCTATAAAGCAAAAAAGCCCTCCCATTACTGGGAGAGCTTCTTCTCTAGTTCGTACTGTATATTACCAGCTAGCCTTAGTTACGCCAGGAATGGCACCCTTGTAGCTCTGCTCTCTGAAACAAATACGGCACATATCGAACTTTCTGATATAACCGTGCGGACGACCGCAAATCTTACATCTGTTATACTTGCGAACAGGGAACTTTGGCTCCTTGCTCCACTTTTCAATCATTGCCTTCTTGGCCACAGTCAGTACCCCCTATCCTTATGCTTTGAAAGGCATGCCCATGAGCTTCAAGAGCTCGCGAGCTTCCTCATCGGTCTTTGCAGTGGTAACAACAACAATGTTCATACCACGGAGCTTATCAATCTTGTCATACTCAATTTCAGGGAAAATGAGCTGCTCCTTCAAGCCGATTGCATAGTTGCCACGACCGTCGAAAGAATTGGCACTGATACCACGGAAGTCACGAACGCGAGGCAGTGCTACGTTCATAAACTTATCCAGGAACTGATACATGCGAACACCACGCAGAGTAACCTTTGCGCCGATTGGCATGCCCTGACGAAGCTTCCAAGCAGCCAAAGACTTCTTTGCTCTGGTGAGGATTGGCTTCTGACCAGCAATAATAGTCAAATCGTTAACAGCAGCGTCGAGAGCCTTAGGGTTGCCTACAGCCTCGCCAACACCCATGTTAATGATGATCTTTGCGATTTTAGGGAGTTCCATAACATTCTTGTAGCCGAACTTTTCAGTCAATGCAGGAACAACCTCATTGATATACTTTTCCTGTAATCTATCCAACTAGATATCCTCCTTTCCTTTCTTATTTAGTCTGATCGATAACTTCGCCGCACTTCTTGCACGCACGAACATTTTTGCCGTTTACTTCCTTGTGAGCAACACGGGTAGCCTTGCCGCAAGCTGGGCAAACCAACATAACCTTTGCTGCAAACATAGGAGCCTCCTTGGTGATAATGCCACCCTGAGGAGCGCTCTGGTTAGGCTTAGTGTGACGCTTAACCTTGTTAACGCCCTCTACTACAACCTTACCCTTCTTTGGCAGAGCCTGGATAACCTTGCCCTGCTGGCCTTTATCTTTACCGGACAATACCAGAACGGTATCACCCTTCTTTACATGCAGTTTTGTAATTGCCAAAGTCGCACCTCCTCACATTAAAGAACTTCTGGAGCCAGAGATACGATCTTCATGAAATCCTTCTCACGAAGCTCTCTTGCTACTGGCCCAAAAATACGGGTACCCTTAGGAGTCTTATCCTCCTTGATAATAACGGCTGCATTCTCATCAAAGCGAATGTAGGAACCGTCATTGCGACGCAGGCCCTTCTTGCTACGAACTACTACGGCCTTAACAACGTCGCCCTTCTTAACAACGCCGCCAGGGGATGCAGATTTTACTGCAGCCACGATTATATCACCAATGTTAGCATACTTGCGATAAGAGCCGCCCAATACACGGATGCACATGATTTCCTTAGCACCGGTGTTGTCGCCAACATTGAGTAAAGTCTGTTGCTGAATCATCAGTTAACCTCCTCAACCAGAATTTCCCAACGGAAATTATCTTGCTTTCTCAACGATCTCTACAACTCTCCAACGCTTATCCTTGGACAGTGGGCGGGTTTCCATCAGGGAAACGATGTCGCCAACATGAGCCTCGTTATTTTCATCATGGGCCTTGAACTTTACAGTCTTCTTAACGGCCTTCTTATAAAGTGCATGCTGCTCGATATCCTCAACTGCTACAACAACAGTCTTGTCCATCTTGTCGCTTACTACCTTACCAACTTTAGTCTTGCGTTCATTTCTCTCGCTCATTAAGGAGCCTCCTTCCTAATACGTATCTTATTATGTCGAATCAAATCAAGCCTTAGCCTGCTCAGTCTGTACAGTCTTAATGCGGGCAATAGTCTTCTTTACTTCCTTGATACGCATTGGGTTCTCCAACTGACCAGTAGCCAGCTGGAAACGGAGGTTGAACAACTCCTCTTTGAGAGAAGCAAGTTTCTGGTTAAGTTCCTCAGCGCTCAAATCTCTAATCTCATTAACCTTCATTTACTTCACCGCCCTCTGCCTTTTCAGTCTCTTCGCGAGTTACAAACTTGCACTTGATTGGAAGCTTGTGAGCTGCAAGACGCATTGCTTCAGCTGCTACTTCCTTAGTCACGCCATCCATCTCGAAGAGAACGCGACCTGGCTTTACTACTGCTACCCAATACTCAGGTGAGCCCTTACCGGAACCCATACGGGTCTCAGCTGGCTTTGCAGTTACAGGCTTGTCAGGGAAAATCTTGATCCAAACCTGACCACCACGCTTGATGTAACGGGTCATAGCAATACGGGCTGCCTCAATCTGACGGTTAGTAATCCAAGCTGGCTCCAGTGCAACAAGACCATAATCACCATGGGAAACCTTGTTGCCGCGCTGTGCCTTACCCTTCATACGACCACGGAACTGCTTGCGATATTTAACTCTCTTTGGTAATAACATTAAGCTTCGCTCCCTTCAACAGCAGCGGTACGCTGCTTCTTCTCAGGAAGGACCTCACCCTTGAAGATCCAAACTTTAACGCCAATACGACCATAGGTAGTTGCTGCCTCGTAAGTACCATAGTCAATGTCTGCTCTCAGGGTGTGCAGAGGAATGGAACCCTCACGATAGGACTCGCTACGGGCAATTTCAGCACCGCCGAGACGGCCGCTAACCATAACCTTGATACCCTTTGCGCCCAGACGCATAGTGCGGCCTACAGCCTGCTTCATAGCACGACGGAAGGCAATACGACGCTCCAGGGACTCAGCAATGCTCTTTGCTACCAAAGTTGCATCCATATCTGGCTGCTTAATCTCTGCAATATTGATGTCAACATTGCAGTCGGTGAACTTCTTCAGTCCAGCCTTTACCTGCTCGATTCCGGAACCACCACGGCCGATAACCATACCTGGCTTTGCAGTGTGGATAGTCAGCTTCAGACGGTTCTTGGAACGCTCAGTCTCAATCTTGGAAACACCGGCGCTCTGCAGAGTGTTCTGCAAATGCTCACGGATTTTAATATCTTCATGCAGGTTTGCTGCAAAATCTTTGCCAGCATACCACTTAGCATCCCAAGTCTTTACGATGCCAAGTCTTATACCATGCGGATTTACTTTCTGACCCAAAGTTAATACCCTCCTTTATTAGTTTTCTTCTACTGCTACAGTGATGTGGGAAGTGCGCTTCAAAATCTTGAAAGCCTGACCACGGGAGCGTGGATGAATACGCTTCATAGTTGGTCCCTCATCTACGAAACAGGAAGATACATAGAGGTTATCAACGTTCATGTCGAAATTGTTCTCAGCGTTTGCTACTGCAGACTTGAGAACCTTATATATAGCTTCACTACCTACTTTTGGAGTGAACTTCAAAATCGCAAATGCATCAGCAACCTTCTTGCCACGAATGAGATTCATAACAACGCGAACCTTGCGAGGTGCAATGCGAACATTTTTAGCAACTGCTTTTGCTTCCACAGAGGAATCCTCCTTTCAAATCAACTTATCTAAGACCGGTCTTTCTCTCTTCACCGGCATGGCCCTTAAAAGTACGGGTTGGTGCAAACTCACCAAGCTTATGGCCAACCATGTCCTCAGTTACATAAACAGGAACATGCTTGCGACCATCGTGTACTGCGATAGTGTGACCAACAAAAGTTGGCAGAATAGTGGAGCTTCTGGACCAGGTCTTTACAACCTTCTTGTCGTTAGCTTCGTTCAGGGCATCAATCTTCTTAGTTAAGCTTTCATGAACATAAGGTCCCTTTTTAACAGATCTTGACAATTTATTTCCTCCTTCCGGTGATTATCACTTATTTGGTACGGCCTTTAATGATTAACTTATCAGAAGCCTTCTTACGGCGGGTCTTGGCACCCATAGCGCACTTACCCCATTTAGTAACAGGATGCTTGCGGCCAACTGGGGAACGACCCTCACCACCACCATGTGGATGGTCATTAGGGTTCATAGCAACGCCGCGGTTCTCTGGACGCTTACCCATCCAGCGAGCACGACCTGCTTTACCAATAGTGATGTTCATGTGCTCAGCATTGCCAACTACGCCGATAGTTGCACGGCAGTTAACATGTACCTTGCGCATTTCACCGGATGGCATACGGAGAGTAGCATAGTCACCCTCAATAGCCATGAGCTGTGCATAAGCACCAGCGGAGCGAACCAGCTGTGCACCAGCACCGATCTTCAACTCAACGTTGTGGATCAGGGTACCAACTGGAATGTTCTTCAGTGGAAGAGCGTTACCTGGCTTAATGTCAGCCTCAGGGCCGGACATAACCTGGTCGCCAACCTTCAGACCGTTAGGAGCGATGATATAACGCTTCTCACCGTCTGCATAGTTCAAAAGTGCAATACGTGCACTGCGGTTTGGATCGTATTCGATAGTAGCAACCTTGGCTGGAATGCCATCCTTGTTGCGCTTGAAATCAATGATACGATACAGACGCTTATGGCCGCCGCCCTGATGGCGAACGGTCAATCTACCCTGCTGATTACGGCCACCGTTCTTCTTGAGACGCTCAACGAGGGATTTTTCAGGCTTATCAGTAGTAATCTCATCAAAAGACGCTACAGTCATGAAACGTCTACCTGCGGAATATGGTTTAAAACTCTTTATTGCCACTTAATTAACCTCCTTTTCCCTATTAAGCTTCAAAGAACTCGATAGTCTCGCCAGCAGCGAGCTTCACGATTGCTTTCTTATAGTCAGAGCGCTTGCCTACGGAACGGCCCATGCGCTTTACCTTACCTTCAACGTTAATGGTATTTACAGATGCTACCTTTACCTTGAAGATCTCAGAAATTGCCTTGGCAATCTCAATCTTGTTAGCAGCCTTAGCTACTTCAAATACATATTTGCCCTCAGCCATGAGAGTAGTGCTCTTTTCAGTAATCAGAGGACGGATAATGATGTCGCGTGCTTCCATTATGCATATACCTCCTCAATACGAGCAATAGCATCCTTGGTGATGAACAGCTTGTTAGCGTTCAGGATGTCAAATACATTCAGGCCAATAGTGTTAATAGCCTTAACACCAGGGATATTACGGGAACACTTATCTACATTCTCAGCATATTCAGCTGTAATGATCAGAGCCTTCTTATCAACATCAAAACTATTCAGCATCTCAACAACTGCCTTGGTCTTTGGAGCTGCGAAATCAATGCTGTCCAATACTACCAACTGGCCGTTGGCTACCTTGTCAGACAGAGCGCACTTGAGAGCAAGACGACGCTGCTTACGAGGCATGCTGAAGGAATAGGAGCGAGGAGCAGGACCAAATACAGTACCGCCACCTACCCAGATAGGGGAACGGGTGGAACCACTGCGTGCACGACCGGTACCCTTCTGCTTCCAAGGCTTACGGCCGCCGCCTCTTACCATACCACGGGTCTTGGTTGCATGATTGCCAAGACGCTGGGAAGCCAGCTGCATAACAACTGCCTGGTGCAGGAGGCCTGCATTCACTTCTACGCCAAAAATATTTTCATTCAATTCGATATCTCCAACCTGCTGGTTCTTGATATCATAAACTGCTACTGTAGGCATTATTTCTTATCCTCCTTCCGAATTAGTTTTTGCCCGGCTTAACGGTGCTCTTTACAACTACGAGGCCCTTCTTTGGACCAGGAATTGCGCCCTTGATGAGGAGCAGGTTGCGGTCAGCATCAACTCTAACAACAGTCAGACGCTGTACAGTAACCTTCTCGCTGCCCATATGACCTGGCAGCTTCTTGCCCTTCAATACACGGCCACCGTGACCACTGATCATCGCACCTGTAGAACCAGGCTCACGATGAGACTTGGAACCATGTCCCATTGGTCCACGTGCAAAATTATGACGCTTGATACCGCCGGCAAAACCCTTGCCCTTGGAAGTACCAGTTACGTCAACTAATTCTCCGGCGGAAAATATGTCAACGCCGATGGTGTCACCAACGTTATATTCAGAAGCATTCTCCAAGCGCATCTCGCGAATGAACTTTACTGGAGCTACGCCAGCCTTTGCGAAATGACCCTTCATTGGGCTATTTACCTTGGATTCTTTGATTGCGCCGAAGCCAATCTGAATTGCATTATAACCATCATTTTCAACAGTCTTATTCTGGACAACAACGTTGTTGCCAGATTCAACAACTGTTACTGGAACGACCTGACCTTCTTCAGTAAAGATCTGAGTCATACCCAGCTTTCTACCTAAAATTGCTTTAGCCATCATTCCACCTCCTATTACAATTTAAGTTCGATATCCACACCTGCTGGCAACTCAAGACGGGTGAGTGCATCTACAGTCTTGGAAGTTGGGTCCAGCACGTCGATAAGGCGCTTGTGAGTTCTCATCTCGAACTGCTCACGGGAGTCCTTATTTACATGTGGGGAACGCAGAATAGTGTAAATCTGCTTCTCAGTTGGGAGTGGAATTGGGCCGGATACACTAGCGCCGGTTCTCTTGGCAGTCTCAACAATCTTTACTGCGCTCTGGTCCAGTGCTTTGTGATCATAAGCCTTTAAACGGATTCTGATTTTCTGCTGCTTAGACAATTTATTTTCCTCCTTCTCGTCCGGGCTCCAGGCCCAAACATTTCTCCGTAATAGTTCCCTTGATCAGGCCCATATGTCCTGTCAAGCCATCTACCACGTCATCGCATCAGGGGTACTTTTACTTAGAAGCACACCGCTTCTTATTGTAACATACATATATTATTTTCGTCAATAAAAATAATACAAAACCTTAATTATAAGGGCGACTAAGATAGCCGCCCTTATATTAAGGAAATAATTTACTTGGACTTTACCAAAAAGCGCAAATTAAGCGTCGATCTCGGTAACACGGCCAGCACCTACAGTATGACCACCCTCACGGATAGCGAAGCGCAGACCAGCCTCAATAGCGATTGGAGTGATGAGCTCTACAGCCATCTCTACGTTATCGCCAGGCATAACCATCTCAGTACCCTCTGGCAGAGTTACAACACCGGTAACGTCAGTGGTACGGAAATAGAACTGAGGACGATAGTTGTTGAAGAATGGGGTATGACGGCCGCCTTCTTCCTTAGTCAGTACATAAACCTGACCCTTGAACTTGGTGTGTGGATGAATGGAACCTGGCTTTGCCAGAACCTGACCACGCTGAATCTCCTTACGGTCAACACCACGGAGCAGAGCACCGATGTTATCACCAGCCTGTGCGCTTGGCAGCAGCTTGCGGAACATCTCGATACCAGTTACAACAGTGGACTTAATCTCCTCAGCGATACCAACGATCTCAACAGTATCGTTCAGGTTCAGCTGACCACGCTCTACACGGCCAGTAGCAACAGTACCACGACCAGTAATGGTGAATACGTCCTCTACAGGCATCAGGAATGGGAGATCAGTGTCACGGGTAGGAGTAGGAATGTACTCATCTACAGCATCCATCAGCTTCATGATGTTAGCCTTCTGCTCCTCGTCGCCATTCAGAGCGCCCAGAGCGGAACCAGCAACTACAGGAATGTCGTCGCCAGGGAAATCGTAGGAGCTCAGGAGCTCACGAACTTCCATCTCTACCAGCTCAAGCAGCTCAGGATCATCAACCTGATCTACCTTGTTCAGGAATACAACCATAGCAGGAACGCCAACCTGGCGAGCCAGCAGGATGTGCTCACGAGTCTGAGGCATAGGACCATCAGCAGCGGAAACTACCAGGATAGCACCATCCATCTGAGCAGCACCAGTGATCATGTTCTTTACATAGTCAGCATGGCCTGGGCAGTCAACGTGAGCATAATGACGCTTGTCAGTCTCATACTCTACGTGTGCAGTGTTGATGGTAATACCACGCTCTCTCTCCTCTGGAGCCTTATCGATGTTAGCGTAGTCCTCAAACTGTGCCATACCCTTCTCGGACAGAACCTTAGTGATTGCTGCAGTCAGGGTAGTCTTACCATGGTCAACGTGACCGATAGTACCAATGTTTACATGTGGTTTAGTTCTTTCAAATGTAGCCTTTGCCATTTAGAAATTTCCTCCTTATTCACCTTTGTTTTTAGCAATGATGCCTTCTGCAATATTCTTAGGAACTTCCTCATAATGAGAAACTTCCATGGAGTAGTTACCGCGGCCCTGAGTCTTGGAGCGCAGGTCGGTGGAATAACCGAACATGCCAGACAGAGGAACAAATGCATTGATTACCTGCGCACCGTTGCGGGCTTCCATACCTTCGATACGGCCGCGACGGGAGTTCAGGTCACCGATTACATCGCCCATGTACTCCTCAGGAACGATAACCTCTACCTTTACGATTGGCTCCAGAATAACAGGGTTAGCCTTGAGTGCACCGTTCTTGAATGCCATGGAACCGGCAACCTTGAACGCAGCCTCAGAGGAGTCAACCTCATGGTAGGAACCATCATATACGATAGCCTTTACATCAACAACAGGATAGCCGGCGAGAATACCGCCCTCCATAGCCTGCTTGATACCTGCTTCGATAGGGTTGATGAATTCCTTAGGAATAGCACCACCAACAACCTGATTCTCGAAGCTGAAGCCTTCACCAGGCTCCTGTGGAATGAGACGCAGCTTACAATGACCATACTGACCATGACCACCAGACTGACGTACGAACTTGCCTTCGCACTCAACTTCCTTGCGGATAGTCTCACGGTAAGCAACCTGTGGGTTACCTACTGCACAGTCAACCTTGAACTCACGAAGCATACGGTCAACGATAATCTCCAGATGGAGCTCACCCATACCGGAAATAATGGTCTGACCAGTTTCCTCATCAGTGCGAACGCGGAAGGTAGGATCCTCCTCAGCCAGCTTCTGAAGGGCAACGCCCATCTTCTCCTGGTCGTTCTTGGTCTTTGGCTCTACAGCTACGGAAATAACTGGATCTGGGAATTCCATGGACTCCAGAATGATTGGATGTGCCTCGTCGCAGAGGGTATCACCAGTGGTGGTATCCTTGAGACCAACAGCAGCAGCAATATCACCGCTATAAACGATGTCCAGCTCCTTACGGTTGTTAGCATGCATCTGGAGAATACGGCCGATACGCTCCTTCTTGCCCTTAGTGGAGTTAAATACATAAGAGCCGGAGGACAGAGTACCGGAGTATACACGGAAGAATGCCAGCTTACCAACGAATGGATCCGCCATAATCTTGAATGCCAGTGCAGCAAATGGCTCGCTGTCGCTGGATGGACGATGATCCTCCTCACCAGTCTCAGGATTTACACCCTTGATTGGAGGGATATCGGTAGGAGCAGGCATGAAATCAACAATAGCGTCCAGCATAGGCTGTACACCCTTGTTGCGATAAGAAGTACCGCAGGTTACAGGGCACATGGTGCAGGCAATAGTAGCCTTACGGATAGCGGTCTTGATCTCCTCTTCGGAAATCTCCTCGCCGCCAAGATACTTCTCCATGAGGCTGTCATCAACTTCTGCTACAGCCTCCAGCAGCTTCTCGCGATATTCCTCAGCGAGATCCTGCATATCCTCAGGAATAGCTACCTCATCAGCAACCTTGCCCAGGTCATCCTCATATACGATAGCTTCCATCTTTACGAGATCAATGATGCCCTGGAAGTCATCCTCAGCACCAATTGGCAGCTGGATTGCAACTGCATTGGCATTCAGACGCTCCTTCATCATCTTGATAACGTTGTAGAAATCTGCACCAGTAATGTCCATCTTGTTTACATAGGCCATACGTGGTACGCTATATTTCTCAGCCTGACGCCATACGGTCTCAGTCTGAGGCTCAACGCCGCCGCGAGCAGTCAGAACTGCTACAGCACCGTCCAATACTCTCAGAGAACGCTCAACCTCTACAGTAAAGTCAACGTGACCTGGGGTATCAATGATGTTGATACGATGATTCTTCCAATGGCAGGTGGTAGCTGCGGAGGTAATGGTAATACCACGCTCCTGCTCCTGTGCCATCCAGTCCATGGTAGCAGCGCCTTCATGAACCTCACCGATCTTATGAGTGATACCTGTGTAGAAGAGGATACGCTCAGTAGTAGTAGTCTTACCAGCATCAATGTGAGCCATGATACCGATATTACGAGTTTTTTCCAAGGAATACTCTCTTGCCACTATTTATCGCTCCTTAATTACACAAACTATATTACCAACGATAATGAGCGAAAGCCTTGTTGGCCTCAGCCATCTTGTGAGTATCTTCCTTCTTCTTGATGGAAGCGCCGGTGTTGTTAGCAGCATCCATCAGCTCACCGGACAGTCTCTCATCCATGGTCTTTTCGCCACGCAGACGCGCGTAGTTTACGATCCAACGGATACCCAGAGTCATGCGGCGATCTGGACGAACCTCTACAGGAACCTGGTAGTTAGCACCACCTACACGGCGTGCACGAACCTCCAGTACAGGCATAACATTCTTCAATGCAGTCTCGAAAACCTCGAGAGGATCATTGCCGGTCTTAGCACGGATGATCTCGAATGCATCATATACAACTCTCTCAGCAACGCCCTTCTTACCAGAAAGCATTACCTTGTTGATGAACTTAGTGACGATCTTGGAGTGGTATACCGGATCCGGTAAAACGTCACGCTTAGGTACAGAACCTTTTCTTGGCATCTATTTTGCCTCCTTCCATAATCTTTCAGTAGTCAGAAATTATTTCTTCTGCTTAGCGCGCTTAGCACCGTACTTGGATCTACCCTGCTTGCGGTCCTGAACACCTGCAGTATCCAGAGAACCACGAATGATGTGATAACGAACACCTGGTAAATCCTTTACACGTCCGCCTCTGATCAGAACAACGCTATGTTCCTGAAGATTATGGCCAATGCCAGGGATATATGCGGTTACTTCAATGCTATTAGTCAAACGAACACGGGCAACCTTACGGAGTGCGGAGTTTGGCTTCTTAGGAGTTGTGGTATAAACTCTTGTGCAAACGCCACGTTTCTGTGGGCAATTCTTTAATGCCGGTGCTGTGGATTTCTCCTGCATGCTCTCTCTGCTCTTGCGAACTAACTGATTAATTGTAGGCATACATGCACCTCCTTCCTTCAAAATGAGTATTTAGTATTTATTAAAACCGCCGACTTGGTCAGCAGGTTTTGACACATCCCAGCTGTTATTTCAAAACAGCTACTGCGGCAGCTCCTACCTCTATGGAGCAGGTCTTTCCTAACTCCACCATGGTATGGGCTGTTTCCATATCTATGGATTTCTCTTCACAGAGGCTTCTCAGTGGCTGTACCACCCTGCCATCTGCATCTGAGGCCAGGAATACGCATAACACCTGATCCTTGTTGATGGCCTTGGTTACCTGCTTGACACCGATAACCCTCTGGGCCTTCTTCAAACTCTCCAGCGTCACACATCTCACTCCTTCGCCCGAAAACATCCATAACTTAGGCGCATTAGTATAATATCACCCCTCTAAACCTTTGTCAAGCCCTTGTATATCAGCTTTTTCATTGCACACCCTACCCGGTGTATCATTAATCTTTGCTAGTACATTTAAAGTGTTCCTTTGTATTTTCTATAAACACACTTCGCCAGATTACACGGCAAATAATAAAAAACACCTCTAATATTCCTCAATTTTAAACCAGAATAATTTTAAAAAATTTTTCACTGGAAATAAAAAAACAGGAAGCATTACTTTTAGCTGCTTCCTGTTCATTATCTAACTATGAAAATTATTTCTTGCTCTTCTTGCCTTTAGAAGCCTTCTTGACATTAACTGCATCCTTTAAAGCTTTACCTGGCTTAAAAGCAGGGCTCTTAGCGGCTGGAATCTTAATCTCTTCCCCAGACTGTGGATTACGACCAGTGCGAGCCGCTCTCTCTCTTACCTCAAAAGTACCAAAGCCAATAACCTGAACCTTATCCCCTTCTACAAGAGCTTCCTGAATGCTGGCAAAAATACCTGCTACAGCCTTCTCTGCATCCTTCTTGGTAACTCCGGCCTTCTCAGCAACCTTAGCAATTAACTCAGACTTATTCATGTCATTTCCCCCTCAAAAAAGTTAAAAATTGCACGGGAATCTGCCGATATAGGCTTACTCCCTCGGTAATTGCTTTCAATATACCACAAACACTAGGATTTTGCAAAATTTAGCCATGATTTTTTCGGATTTTTTCCAAATTTCTCCAATTCAGTCTGCTATTGTTTTTTTGCTTCGTTCCAGTAAACATCCAACTGCTCCAGAGAGAACTTGCTCCAATCTCCTCCCTGAGCATTAACACGGCTTTCCACATACTCAAAGCGCTGGCGGAATTTCTTACAACAAGCCAGCAAAGCTAACTCGCTATCAACCTTGTAGAAACGACTGAGATTTACCACGGAGAACAATACATCTCCCAGCTCTTCCTCAATATGCGCCTGCTTCCCTTCCTTCACAGCCTGCTCCAACTCCTGCAGCTCTTCTTGGATTTTCTGCCATACAGGATCTGGCTCCTGCCAATCAAACCCTACCTTGGCAGCCTTGGATTGCAGCTTTTGAGCCGCCATCAGTGCTGGCAAATCCTTTGGTACCCCATCCAGAATATGCTTACGCTCCTTTTTCTCCAGCTTCTTCATAGCCTCCCAGCTAACTAAAGCTGCTCCGGCATCAGAGGCCTGCACCTGACCAAAGACATGGGGATGGCGGCGCACCAGCTTCTCCACCACCCCTTGAACCACATCCTCCATAGAGAAGGCTCCCGCTTCCTCTGCCATGCGGCCGTGGAATACTACCTGCATCAACAGATCCCCCAGCTCCTCGCAAAGCAGGTCGTAGTCCTCCAAATCAATGGCCTCCAAAACCTCATAGGTTTCCTCAATGAGATTTTTGCGAATGCTTTCGTGAGTCTGAGCAATATCCCAAGGACAGCCTCCTGGCTCCCGCAGGGTTTTTATAATATCCTGCAATGGCTGCAGATCAAACTCCTTTTTGCTAGGATAAGGCTTGATATACAAACTGGTTAAATAGTCTATATCCGGCTGTCTGTCCAACTCATAAAGGGGAATCTCCCGAATGGATTCATCTGGCATCCCCAGCTTGTGAATATATGTAATAGGATATTCATCTGGCAAAGCTTCCATAAGACTTAGCTTGGTATCAGACGCAATCTGCTGATTATAGACCTGAGTCACCACTAGTCCAGTAGGCATATCCACAGGCAGCTGTTCAAAATCCTCCGCATCTATAATGGTAAGGCCATCAATAGGATCTATGCCCAATTTGCCATAAAGCACCTCTACAAAGCTCATGCCAGGCAGAATTTCCAGCTGGATTTTGTCCTTCTGCTCTGCTGCCAGCTGACGCAGAAGGACCACTGTTTTTTCTGCTACCATAGGACTACCCGGCACAGCATAAACTATATCCATGCCAGACAATGCTTTGTCCACAATATCCTTGGCAATCTTCTCATAAAGATGGGCAAAATCCTCCGCTTCCTCGTAAAAGCTGTCATAGGTGGCAAAGGTAATGCCTCTCTGCTGCAGCATGGGCACAGTTGGATGCTTGGCAGTGCGCAGATAAAGATTCTGGGCCTCCTTCATTAATTCCCAACATTCCAAGGTAATATAGCCAAAATCTCCTGGCCCTAAGCCGATAACTTTAATTGTGTTCATCATGTTTCTCCTTAATAATTCACTTTATATAAATAGAGGCCCTGAGCAGGAGCCGTGGCTCCGGCCTGATTTCTATCCAAAGAGTCCATAATTTCCTTGAATCTCTCTACACTGGTCCAGCCCAACCCCACATTGGCCAAAGTACCCACTAGATTTCTCACCATATGATATAAAAAACCATTGGCAAAAAAACTTAGCTCCACAATCCGTCCCTGCTGCTTCAGCCCAGCCTCATAAATAGTCCGCACTGGACTAACAGGCGGTCCACCAGCTGCCCTAAAGGAACTGAAATCATGGGTACCCTCTAACATAGCCAAGCAGACCTTCATAGCCTCCAAATCCAGCTCCTTGCGAATATTCCAGCTGTAGTTTCGCTCAAAGGGGTCTGGAATATATCCCTGCAAAATCCGATAAATATAAGTCTTGCTTTTGGCACTATGCCTAGCAGAAAAATCCCTATCAGCCTCTGTTGCCTCCAACACCACAATATCTGGTGGCAAAATACTATTAACCGCCCGGGGCAATTTGTCCACAGGAATCCTGCCATCGGTAAAAAAATTTACCACCTGCCCCAGAGCATGAACCCCCGCATCTGTGCGCCCAGAGGCCGCCAGCTCTATGGTGTCACCACATACCTGCTGCAGCTTTTCCTCCAACACATTCTGCACCGCCACCTGTGGCGGATTCTGTCTCTGAAAACCATTATATGCTGTGCCATCATAGGACACGGTTAACCTGATATTGCGTCTACGAGCTTTCATTATCTCTTTATGTTCCGGCTTCATTTCATCCCCCTATATCATACTAAATATTTACTCATTGGTATTATTATAACCCCTACATTATTCAAAGAAAATGCCTTTGCATTTTTTCATTGGGAACACCTCGTTATATCCTCTCTGCTCCGCAAAGAAAAGATTATTGCCTTTTCTCTAGCATATTCCCTTGGTCAAAAAAATCTCCCAACCTGCCACCAAGTCGGGAGATAAAATATTACATCATAAAATATACTGTACCACAAATAATCATATATAACCCCATAATCACGATAGCCCTGCCATCAATATTGTGCAGCCGCATAGCCTTCATACGGGTACGGCCCTCTCCTCCATGGTAGCTTCTAGCTTCCATAGCCATAGCCAAATCATCAGCACGACGAAAAGCCGAGATAAACAACGGCACCAATATAGGCACCATGCTTTTGGCCTTGGCCAAGAAATTTCCATCCCCAATATCTGAGCCACGGGATTTCTGTGCCTTGATAATCTTGTCCGTTTCTTCCATAAGGGTGGGAATAAATCTGAGGGCAATAGTCATCATCATAGCCAGCTCATGTGCAGGAAAACCAAATCTCTTCAAAGGTCTAAAGAGGGATTCCAAAGCATCTGTCAGCATCAAAGGCGAAGTGGTCAACATCAACAGAGAAGATACACCTATTAACAATACCAATCGCAAACTGATGAGAAAACCTTTTATCAAACCCTCATAGGTTATATTAAATACCCATAGCTTCAACAGCACCTCTCCAGGTACAGTAAAAATTTGAATAATAAAGGTCAATATCAAAATCCACCACAGTGGCTTTAGGGATTTCAACACCATACGAGGCGATACCTGGGAAAGAAAAACCAGCAACAAGGCCAAGGCCGTATTCAACCCATAACATATATTATTGTCAAAGAGGAAAATCCCTACAATGTAGAAAAATAATAGGATAATCTTGACTCTGGCATCCATGCGATGCAGCAGGGAGTCACCGGGGAAATATTGCCCCAAGGTAATATCTGTCAGCATTTGCCAGCACCTCCAGCTTTTTTCTTGGACAGGGCCTGCCAAATAGCTTTGACTGCTGCCTCCATAGTATATACATCTGTATCAACAGCCACCCCTGCAGCCTTGAGTGCCTTGACTATGGCTGTTACTCTAGGTACTTCCAGCCCTGCCTGATGGATAAAATCCTCTCGGCTGAATACCTGAGCCGGTGTCCCCTCCAACAATACTCGTCCATGTGCCATAATGATAACATGATCGGCAAACCTTGCTATATCGTCCATACTATGAGAAACCATAATAACCGTATTGTTCTTTTTTTTGTGCAACTTGACAATGCCAGCCATCAGCTCCTCCCGCCCTACGGGATCAAGACCTGCCGTAGGCTCATCCAAAACCAGATAAGGGGTTTCCAAAGCTACTACCCCGGCAATAGCCACTCGCCGCATCTGACCACCGCTCAGCTGAAAAGGAGAACGGTCTTTGTAGGTATCATAATCCAGCTTGACAAAATCCATGGCTGCCTTTACCCTTTGCTGGATTTCCTCCTCGCTGCAACCATAGTTTAGTGGCCCAAAGGCAATATCCTTTGCTACTGTTTCCTCAAACAGCTGATGCTCTGGATATTGGAACACCATCCCTACAGAACGACGGGCTTTTTTGTTTTCAGGCTTCTTGCCTGTAACGCTTACTCCATCCACCAAGACCTGCCCCTCAGCTGACTCCAACAGGCCATTAAGATGCTGAATTAAAGTTGATTTACCAGAACCGGTATGACCAGCAATAGCCGTAATCTTTCCTTCGGGAATAACGAGATTCACATCATCCAAGGCCAAGCGCTCATAGGGCGTTCTGGGCATATATATATGCTTGAGATTCTTTATTTCAATTGACATAATGCTTCTATTAATGCCTCCTGATTGGTAATAGCCTTGTTTATGGACAATCCTTTTTTCTGCAATCTATAGGCCAGCTCCGTAGCCACTGGCACATCCAAGCCCAGCTTTTTCATGGCCTCAATATTCTGAAAAATCTCCTCCGGCTTGCCTTCCTGCACCAGCTCTCCCTGCTTCATAACCAGTACCCTATCGGAAAGAGCCGCTTCCTCCATAAAATGAGTAATATTAATAACCGTAATCCCCTGCTGTTGATTCAAACGCTGTACTGTGGAGATTACCTCCTGACGTCCTATGGGATCCAGCATGGCTGTTGGTTCATCCAGTACCAAACATTCTGTGTTCATAGCCAATGCTCCGGCTATGGCAATCCTCTGCTTTTGACCGCCACTAAGCAAATGTGGAGCAAAATGACGGAATTCCTCCATATTTACCGCTTTCAGAGCAGCTGTTACCCGCCTGCGAATCTCGTGAGGCTCCATGCCGATATTCTCTGGCCCAAAACCTACATCATCCTCCACAATGGCAGCAATAATCTGGTTATCTGGATTCTGAAAAACCATGCCTACCTTGCTCCGAATATCCCAGAGATGCTTTTCATCAGCCGTGTCCATCCCTTCCACCAAGCACTGTCCAGCAGTAGGCTGCAACAGGGCATTAAAATGCTTGGCTAGGGTTGATTTACCGGAACCATTGGTGCCAAGGATAGTAACAAATTCTCCCTTATTAATCTGAAGATTAATATCCTTCAAAGCCTGATATTCATTTTCCAATCCCTTGTTATACACATGAGATAGATTTTTACATTCAATAAAAGCCATAATATCCTCTTGGATTGACTGCCTTCCTGACAAACAGGAGTCTGATTCATCTTGGAAACCGCCAAATCATACTGAAAAACTTCTCAAAACCACCACAGGCTCTACCATAGCCCCAGGTGTATATATTGTCAACCAATATTATACATAAGTTGACTTAAAATATCAATAAAAGAAAATAACCGCCTCAAGCGTCTCATTTCTTGAGCGGTCAATTACAATTCCCTTGCTATCATCTATAGCCATAGGGTATAACGAGGTGTCCGATGTTCCCCACCTCTATAGGTGACGGGAGGCTGTGCTAATGACAGGATGGAGCTAATATCTCCACCCTCGTCGAAACCCCATTGAAAGAAAATGCAAGGGCATTTTCTTTGAATAATCTAGGGGTTATAATGAACGCAGTGCTACCATAACGGTAGGCGGTTAGCCCTCTGAGCGTTTTTGCGTTTTTGGAGGGATTCTTACCCTCCAAAATGAGGCCGTAGGCTTAAGCGGTCATCCTATTGCGGAGGGGGTGATTCTTTGTCCTTGGATATTATTGGCATTTTTGTGACTCTTTTGGGAGTTGCTATCGCCTGTATAGCTTTTGGCTACCAACTTGGCAAGGATATTCACAAAAGAAAATAACCGCCCCAAGCCACCAATCTTGAACGGTTATTTTCAACTACTTTAAAATTGAGGGCTAACCGTCTATCGGTAGCACTTTCTTTATGTTTATTATACTACAAACCTCAATTGTGTGCAATAAATTCTGATTTGTAGAGCTATACACCTCAGGTTTTTCGAGAGACAGCCTGCGGTCATAACGACTGTTGCTCTGTCGGCTAAATGACCCTGCCTGATAGTTTATCCTTACGCAGAGATACCGCTTGTCGCTGAGCCAATTCAC
>CAKPVW010000040.1 GCA_934196075.1 uncultured Anaerovibrio sp. | reverse complement strand
TAGGAGGGATTGTAGATGCAGGGGAAACGTAATTACAAAGATTCGCTTTTTAGAAATATTTTTAAGGATAAGAAGCGACTTTGCAGCTTGTATAACGCACTTAGCGGGGAAAATATTTCCCCCAAAAATATTACGATTAATACACTGCGAGGAACATTTTTCAATGATATAAAAAATGACATCAGTTTTGAGGTGGGCAATCATACTGTAGTTTTAATGGAGCATCAGGGTTCTTGGAATCCTAATATGCCGTTAAGAATGTTATGGTATATTGGCAAGCTGTATAGGAGACATATTGATGTAGATATGGCCTATCGTTCTAAGATGGTAAAAATACCTGCGCCGAAGTTCTATGTATTGTATAATGGTACTAAGGATGAACCAGAGCATAAGATTATGAGGCTATCAGAAGCCTTTGAGGAGGAAAGTCATTCCTTAGAATTATTGGCAGATAGCTACAATATTAATTTGGCCAAAGGGAAAAAGCTACTAGATTTATGTTATGAACTGCGGTGTTATAGTGTCTTTGTCGCAAAAGTGCAGGAATATTTAGCAGTAAAACAGAACTTAACTCAGGCTATTAAATCTGTTATTCGATATTGTAGAGATAATGAATTAATGAAAGAATATTTTAAAGAACACGAAAGGGAGGTTATAGATATGGTGACATTCAAGTGGGATGATAAAAGAGCTAGAGAAATTGCTGAAGAAGAAGGCAGAGCTGACGGCTTGGCCCAGGGTAGGGCCGAAGGATTAGCCCAAGGTATGGCTGAAGGTATGGCTAAAGGTATGGAAAAGGGTATGCTAAGAACTCTGTGCAGTTTAGTAAAAGATGGTATACTTTCTAATTTGGATGCAGCTAAAAGAGCAGGCATGTCATTGGAAGAATTTACAAAAGCTATTGCTATGTTATAATAACTGAAAAATTATGCTAAAAATGGCGTATCGGTCTGAATTGGCTCGATGCGCTATTTTTGGGAAAAAGGATTGTAGGAAGATGAAATTTAGGAGATATTATGTTGATTTTTAAGAAAAGAAGCAGGCCGATGATTCGGAGGCTGTTGGCTTTGATGCTGCCGATTATTACTTCTCAGGCGGCAATTGTGGGGATGAATTTTTTTGATACGGCTATGTCGGGCAAATATGGTGCAGCGGATTTGGCTGGTGTGGCAGCTGGCAGTAATATCTGGATGATTGTCTTAACAAGTGTTTCGGGAATTTTAATGGCAGCCATGCCTTTGATTGCTAATCTGCTGGGGAAAGGTGGCAAAGCAGAAGTGACGGCTGTAGTCCGCAAAGGATTATGTCTTGGTTTTGTCTTTGATGTGGTTTTGCTGATGGTTGGTTTTGCTGTGGTGCCGTTGCTGTTAGGCAATATGGGCCTAGAGCCGAGGGTGTATGATGTTGCCATAGGGTATCTGACCGCTATAGCCTTTGGCGTACCGGCTATTTTCGCCAGTGTGCTTCTGCGTTCCTTTGTGGATACCTTGGGACACACAACGCTTAGCATGAAGATTTTTTTGTTTGCTCTGCCAGTTAATGCGGTATTGAATTATTGTTTTATTTTTGGTACTTTTGGGGTGCCTGAGTTTGGCGGAGTGGGAGCCGGTATTACTACATCAGCTACGTATTGGTTGATTTTCTTCATGTATATGTATAATGTCTGCCGTCGTTCTTCATTTAAAGAGTATGGAATTTTTGCTTTTCGGACTTCCCTGCATGAAGTATCAGAAAATACAGATGGGCAGACAGGTAGAATAAACAATTCTAAGGGGATTTCGTATCTGGAATATCTGCGTATTGGCATACCTTTGGGATTGTCCATTATGCTGGAAACGAGCGTTTTTTCTATTACAGCTTTTTTGGTGGCAAAATTTGGGACAACGGCATTGGCTGCCCATCAGGCAGCGGTAAATTTTTCCACATTGATTTATATGGTTCCTATGGGATTTTCTATGGCGGCTACTATTCTTATCGGTTATGAATATGGCGGCAAAAATTATCAGACGGTCAGGGATTATATTAGGATTTGCCTTGAAATGAGCTGTACTATGGGGATTATGTATATCATAATTGAAATTTTTACGTGCCATCAGATTGCGGCCCTTTATTCAAACGATGTGATGGTTACGGAACTGGTAGCTCAGCTTATTTTGCTGGCCTGCATCTGGCAGATGGGGGATATGCTTAGTGCACCTTGTCAGGGGATTACCCGTGGCATGAAGGATGTTAACGCTACACTGATTGCTTGTGGAATTGCTTATTGGCTTATTTGTCTGCCGGTGGGCTATATTTTGGACTATGGTTTCAATATAGGTTTGTATTCTTATTGGTTGAGCCTTGATGCAGGGGTATTGGTCAGTGCCTTTGTCATTTTGCTGCGCCTGCGTTATGATATGAAAACCTTGTTGCATTGACAATCTGCATTTAGCCCAAGGCTTGGAATGATTGTGCTTGGGCGGCACAGTGGGATAAATAAAATAGCAAAAAGCCCTGGTACGCATGGAGCGTATCAGGGCTTTAGTATGTTATGGGATTATTTTACAGCATCATAGCCAAGCTGCAGGGCTTTCATATTGGCCTCAATGGTATGAGGTGGTACGCGGTGAGATACTGCTGTACGGACAGTATCTAAATCTACCAGACTCAGAACTTTGGTCAGTACGCCAAGGGCCACAATATTGGCAAATAGGGATTTGCCAGCCTGCTCAATGGCAATCTTGGTAATAGGTACCTGGATAATATTGTCAAACTTAGGTGGTTCAGGCACCAAATCAGTATCAAGAATCAAGATACCATCACTATGCAAATCACCATAGTATTTATCAGCAGCCTTCTGAGTCATAGCTAGTACCACATCAGGAGTCTTCACATGGGGATGATAAATAGGATGGCTATCATCAATAATAACCTCGGATTTGGAGGCGCCGCCACGGGCCTCTGGACCATAGGACTGAGACTGTACAGCCTCCATGCCTGCAGCAACAGCAGCCTCTGCATAGATAATAGCGGCGGTAATTACGCCCTGGCCGCCGGAGCCGGATAATCTAATCTGCTTTCTCATTTTCCAGCACCTCCTGCAACCTCAATAACATGCTCATAGGCAGTAGCATAATCTACCTCATTATCCTGATAAAGCAGGCCGATAGGGAATTTATCCCCAGCCTTTTTATCTTCTGGCAGTTTATCCCAAGCAGCCTTCATTACTGCATTATCCCGCATCCATTTCATCAGCTCAGCAGGATCGGCCATCTTGTTCTTGCGGCCATAAGCAGTAGGACACTGTACCATAGCCTCAATAAAGGAAAAGCCCTTGTTATCAAAGCCATTGGCAATCATATCAGTAAGATGCTGTACATGGTAGGCGGTGGAACGGGCTACATAGGTAGCACCAGCAGCCTCAGCCAGCTTGCAGGCATCAAAGGTAGGATCTACAGCGCCATAAGGAGCAGTAGTAGCCTTTTTGCCAGTTGGAGTCATAGGAGACGCCTGACCACCAGTCATGCCGTAAATATTGTTGTTAAAAAGCACAACAGTCAAATCCACATTTCTGCGGCAGCCATGAATGAAATGATTGCCGCCAATAGCGGTGCAGTCACCATCACCAGTAATAACTACTACATTCAACTCAGGATTTGCCAGCTTGATGCCAGTAGCAAAAGGGATAGCACGACCGTGAGCGGTGTGCAGAGTATCAAAATCCATATAGCCGGAAGCTCTGGAGGAGCAGCCGATACCGGAAACAATGATGGTTTTATCTCTATCCAGACCTTTTTTCTCAATGGCCTGAACAATGGCCTTGGTTGCTATACCATTACCACAGCCTGGACACCAGAGATGCGGCAGGCGGTTCTGGCGAAAATATTGTTCAAAGGATCTTTCCATTATTTATTACCTCCTGCAAGGTTTTCAATGCCCTGGAGAATTTCTTCAGGCTCGAAGATGGTCATATCATATTTAGCACACAGCTCTACTGGACACTGGCCAGCTGCGGCACGCTCTACTTCGTTGACAATCTGACCGTAGTTCAGCTCAGCTACCAAGATGCCCTTTACCTTGGCTGCCAAAGCCTTGATAGCCTTGTCAGCAAATGGCCAAATGGTAATCAGACGAACCATGCCAACCTTGATGCCCTTTTTGCGAGCTTCAAGAACAGCCTCATAGGCAGTTCGGGCTGTACCACCAAAGGCAACTACGGCATACTCAGCATCTTCCATGCAATATTCCTCTACATGGGTGATTTCGTCCTGAGCAATGGCAATCTTCTTGTGGAGACGGTCAATTGCCTCACGGGTAACCTTTGGACTGCCTACTGGGAAGCCAGTTTCATCATGAATCAGACCAGTTACATGGATATGATAGCCATTGCCGAAATCAGCTACATTTGGCACCAAATCTTCAGCAGGAGCATAAGGCTGATAACCCTCAGCTCTGGTTTTACTAGGCTGGCGGCGTGGATAAATCTCCAACTCGCTGGCCTCTGGCAGCTCAACCTTCTCCCGGAGATGGCCTACGATTTCGTCCATCAGGAGAATAACAGGAGTACGGAAGCGCTCAGAATAATTAACAGCCATAACAGCAGTATCAAAGGCTTCACGAACACTCCAAGGGGACAGGGCAATCATAGGATGATCACCGTGAGTACCCCAGCGAGCCTGCATAACATCCCCTTGAGATGGGGCAGTTGGCTGACCGGTGGAAGGGCCAACACGCTGTACATTAACAATAACAACAGGAATCTCAGCGGCAGCGGCGTAGCCAATCAGCTCCTGCTTCAGGGAAATACCTGGGCCGGAGGAGGCGGTGAGAGCCTTTTTGCCTGCCAGAGAGGCACCAAGTACAACACCCATAGAGGCAATTTCATCCTCCATCTGTACGAATTTGCCACCAACCTTAGGCAGCATCTTGGCCATACCTTCAGCTATTTCTGTGGAGGGAGTAATAGGGTAACCACCAAAGAAACGGACACCAGCAGCCAGTGCACCCTCGGCACAGGCTTCATTACCCTGCATCAATCTAGCTTTACTCATTTTGCCACCTTCTTATCTACAAAAATTGCATAATCAGGGCAGCGCAGCTCGCACTGACCACAGGCTATGCAGTCATCAGCCTTCAGAATAACCACTTTGCCCAGCTCGGAAAGACCGAGAACCTGCTTGGGACAAAAGGCTACACATATACCACAGCCTTTGCAGCGTGGCAGTTTGAGCGTAATCTCAGAATTCATATCTGACCCTCCAGTACAATACACAGTTTTTGATATTTATACTATATTTTGCATAAATACACAGAATGTCTCATTAGTTACTCAATACACAGTGAAGTTTTGGATTAGCATTTATTTGCCTTTTACAAGTCCTCTGCATCACAAAAGGTATTATATCATTTTGTAGAGGACTTGTGTAGTATTTTTTTATTATATTACTCAAGGAATACAAAATATATTGTATACGGCATAGCAAATTCGTTTTCTTTTAATTGAATCGCTTTTCCTAGACGGAAAAAGGCTAATTGGCACTTTATGACCATAAATTGTAGGATGTTTTTGAAATTGAAATTAAATTGCCTACTGCTATAGGAAAGAAAATGTATTTAGTTCAGATTTTGGTATGTTTTAATAGAAATGAGGATTGTTCTATTCTGATTGAGAGGGTATACTTTGAGTATGATTTGAAATAATCCACAGACAGGAGCGATGAACATGAGTGTGGAAATTAATATTAACAAGGCTGTGAAGAAATATGGCAATTTGACCATTATTCCAGGCTTGGATGAGCATATCAAAAATGGAGAGTTTTTTACTCTGCTGGGGCCTTCTGGCTGTGGTAAAACTACCCTGCTGCGGATGATTGCAGGCTTTAACAGCATTGAGGGAGGAACTATTGCCTTTAATGACAAGGTTATTAATGATATTCCCGCCCATGAGAGGAATATCGGCATGGTTTTTCAGAGTTATGCAATTTTTCCTCATTTAACCGTACGGGAAAATGTAGAATATGGTTTGAAGCTTCGGAAGCTGCCTAAGGCAGAAATGAAGGAAAAAGTAGATAAAATACTGGATGTGGTACAGATTACAGAATATCAGGATAGATTGCCTGAGAGATTGTCTGGCGGTCAGCAGCAGCGAGTGGCTTTAGCTAGAGCTATTGTCATTCATCCCAGCGTGTTGCTGATGGATGAACCATTGTCCAATCTGGATGCCAAGCTGAGAGTGGAAATGCGTACAGCCATCCGAGAAGTACAGAAGCAGGTGGGCATTACCACGGTTTATGTTACCCATGATCAGGAGGAAGCCTTGTCCATTTCGGATAGAATTGCTGTTATGAAAAAAGGTGAGATTCAGCAGACAGCCCGTCCTCATACTATTTATACCAGACCATATAATGTTTTTGTTTCTACCTTCATTGGTCATTCCAATTTGTTCCACGGCACCATCAAGGGAGAGGCCAATGGCAAGGCTGTGGTTTTTAACGATGGCTATATTATGCCAATGGAAAATTTGTCAGATGCTGCTGTGGATGGCATGGAGGTTATTGTTTCTGTTCGACCAGAGGAGTTTTCTATTCAAAAGGATGGCTTGAAATGTAAAATCAAGAATAAGGTATTCTTGGGCAAATACAATACATACTTCCTGGAATTCCCAGAGAATATGCTGATACCAGATCAGCCCTCTATAGAATTTTCTCAGGATTTGGGCCATGCGGAGAGACTGCTGGATATTGACGAGGAGGTTGTACTGAGGCCAAATCCGGCCAAGGTTAATGTATTCACTGCTGATGGCAGTAGAAACCTTTTGAAGGGTGTGGTGCTCCATGAATAAAAAGCTGATTCGCTGGGATTTCTGGACGGGGGTAACCCTCCTGGCCATTTTGGTCTTTGGGCTGTTCCTGATTTATCCACTGTTTTCCCTTTTTATTACCGCCTTTCAGGACCCAGAAACCGGGGCCTTTACCATGGAGCATTTCGCTCATTTCTTCCAGCGTAAATATTACTACGAATCCATGATAAACAGCTTCACTGTTACCACATGTGTAACGATATTGGCTATTATTATCGGCACTATTTTGGCCTATTTCATGTCCATGTACAAGGTAAAATTCAAAAGTGCCGTGGAGGTTTGTATCATTATCTCCCTGCTGTCACCGCCTTTTATCGGGGCCTATTCCTGGATTCTCATTGGAGGACGCAGCGGTGTGCTGACCCAATGGCTGCAAAATAGCTTTGGTATTGAGGCACCATCTATTTATGGCTTTAGCGGTATTTTGCTGGTGCTGACCTTGAAGCTATATCCCTTTATTTATCTATATGTTTCTGGGGCATTGAAAAGTATCGATTCGGCCTTGATTGAAGCCGCCGAAAGCCTTGGCTGCAGCGGTATCAAAAAGGTGTTTACCGTAATCGTTCCTTTGATTACACCGACCATTTTGGCTGGTGCCCTTATGGTATTTATGAATGCTATGGCTGACTTTGGTACACCTATGCTGATAGGTGAGGGCTTCAATGTTATGCCGGTTATGATTTACTCAGAGTTTATCAATGAAGTGGGAGATCAGGCTAATTTTGCCGCTGCCATGGCAGCGATTATGGTATTTATTACCTCGGTAATCTTCCTGTTGCAAAAATATGTGGTGAACCGCAAATCCTTTACCATGAGCTCTCTTAGACCTATTCAGGTAGGTGAGCTGCATGGGGTGGAGAACATGCTTATGCATGCAGGTATCTATCTGCTGGTGGCATTGTCCTTGATACCTCAGATTATGGTTATCTATACATCCTTCCTGAAAACCAGCGGTGCTATTTTCGTAGATGGTTATTCTTTGGATAGCTATCGCACGATTTTTAACACTTTGGGCTCTGCCATTCAGAATACCTATATGTTCAGCACCTGTGCTATGCTGATGATTGTATTCCTGGGCATGACGGTAGCTTATCTTACCACCCGCCGCAAGAGCTGGCTGACAGAAATTATTGATACCCTGACCATGTTCCCTTATATTATACCGGGTTCTGTGCTTGGTATTACCCTGCTGTTGGCCTTTAATGATGAACCCCTGTTGCTGTCAGGTACAGCCTTTATCATTATCATATCCCTGGTAATCCGCAGATTGCCTTATACCCTGCGTTCCAGCTCGGCTATTCTCTATCAGATTAGTCCCAGCATGGAGGAGGCCTCCATTAGTCTTGGTGCCTCCCCCTTAAAGACTTTTTTCAAGATTACAGCAGTTATGATGCTGCCGGGGGTTATGAGTGGTGCTATTCTGTCCTGGATAACAGCCATCAATGAGCTAAGCTCCTCAGTTATTCTCTTTACTGGCGCTACCAAGACCATGTCTGTAGCAATTTATACTGAGGTTATCCGAGCCAGCTATGGTACAGCAGCAGCTCTTTCTACGATCTTGACCTTGACCACAATTACCGCTATGGTTATTTTCTTCAAGGTATCTGGCCGCAAGGATGTTACCTTGTAAATGATAACAGGGTGGAGCGAATATTTCCGCCTTCGTAATCACCTCGTTGAAAAAATGCAAAGGTATTTTTTGAAAATATAGGGGTTATAAATTAAGCAAGTGGATAAATTGTATATAAAAAGGAGGAGTATCAAATGAATTTCAAAAAACTCAAGAAATGGGTGGCTGTAGGCCTGGGGGCTGTTATGATGACAGCGGCTCTGGCTGGCTGCGGCGGCAGTCAGAAGGAGGAAGCCAAGGGGGATGACAATACTCTGGTAGTATATTGCCCACATCCTATTGCCTTTATTAACCCCCTGGTGGAGGAGTTTGAGAAGAGCAGCGGCGTCAAGGTTGAGGTTATTGCTGCTGGCAGTGGCGAGCTCCTAAAGCGGGTAGAATCTGAAAAGGCCAATCCATTGGGAGATATTTTCTGGGGTGGCTCTTTGAATACCATGAAGCCAAAGGCTGATTTGTTTGAGAATTACACCTCTGCCAATGAGGATCATGTACAGCCAGCCTTTAAGAATACGGAAGGACCTCTTACTAGATTTACCGATATTCCAAGCGTTATTATGGTAAATACCAATCTGATTGGGGATATCAAGGTTGAGGGCTATGAGGATTTGCTGAATCCTGCCTTGAAGGGCAAGATTGCTACAGCAGATCCATCCAAATCTTCTTCCTCCTATGAGCATCTGGTAAATATGCTTTATGCTATGGGCAAGGGAGATCCAGATAAGGGCTGGGATTATGTGCAGAAGCTTTGTGAGAATCTGGATGGCAAGCTGTTGTCTGGTTCCTCTGCTGTATATAAAGGCGTAGCAGATGGTGAATATGCTGTTGGTCTGACCTTCGAGGAGGGCGGTGCCAAGTACGTAGCTGACGGTGCTCCTGTCAAGCTGGTTTACATGAAGGAGGGCGTTATCTCCAAGCCAGATGGTATCTATATCATCAAGAACGCCAAGCATATGGAGAATGCCAAGAAGTTTATTGATTTCATTACCAGCAAGGAAGCTCAAACATTGATTACTCAGAAGCTCCATCGCCGCAGTGTTCGTGATGATGTACCTGCTCCTCAGGGCTTGCAGGACAAATCCACCATTAACATTATTCAGGATGATGAGACTGTAGTAAATCAGAACAAGAAGGCTTGGCTGGATAAATTCAAGGATATTTTCACCAGCACCAAGTAATCTCTGACACAACAAAATAGGTAAAAAGGATAACTGCCGTAATCCACTGCGGCAGTTATTTTTGTCTAACTGGGCCAAATTTTGGGCAGAGGCGATGATCAAAATTTGGCGGAGGTTAGAATAGGAAATGTAAAAGCATTTTCATTGAGCCATGTAGGGGGTATAATATTTGTAAAGTCTAGGGGGGATTTCATGCATAGTTTTCAACAGGATATACGCAAAACTTTGACACAATATGCCTTGATTCCCGTGCTGGTGATTGCTCTGTTGGGAACCATGCTGGGACTGTGGAGCTGGCAGCATGATGTGGAAGAACGAAGTGTTCAGGTGTCTGATACCGCTGTAGATGTACTGAATTCTTTGCTGGAGGATTATACGGCAAGGGTAAATTATGTGGTGGAAAATGAGGATTTTCACAATACGCAGCAGGATGCCGGGCATCGCCGGGCGGTTTATGAATGGCTTTACCATGAGGTGAATATTACCCATGATAATACCCTGTTTTATCTGGTAGACCCTCAAGGAGAGATTCTTCTTAGCAATCGCAAAAAACTGCCTGTTTATCTGGAAGCTACCCCTATGACCTGGGGCTTGTGGCAGCGGCTTAGGGCTGAGCCGGATAGGGTGCTGGTGGAATTTAGTCCCCGTATGAATAATAAGAATAGTGATTTGCTGGTGGCTAGAGCAGTATTAAGAGATGGTCAGCTAAAGGGCTATTGGCTTTTCGTTATTAGTGGAGAATATATTGCCAATGCCATCAATTCACCTTATTTGGATTTTGCTATGGTAAATAATTTTGGCTATGCTTCTATTGCTACCAATCCTATTTTACAGGATAAGCAGTTTCAGACCATGCCGAAACAGATTTTGGGCAAAGACAAGGAGATTGCCAGTGTCAATAATGTAAATTTTTATATTACTAATCGCAGATTGGCAGTAGGAGATTTTTATCTTTATAGCGCTATGTCAGTTAGTGCTCTGCAGGAGCGATACCAACTGGCAGCGGGTATTTTGCTTTTAATATTATTGTTGATGATTCCAGTGTTGATATATAGGGTTCGTAAGGAAAGTCTAGCCCGTGCTAAAGCTGTGGATGAATTGATAGATGCCTTTAGGGCGTTGAAGCATGGAGATTTGGAAAGCAAGCTGAAGCTGGAGGGGCAGGATTTTGCTGTGGTAGTCAGTACCTACAACCATATGGTGAACAGCCTGCAAAAGCTGATGGCGCAAAATGAGGCCAGAGCCAAGGCCAATGCTGTATCGGAGATAAGGCAGTTGGAGGCACAGTTCCATCCGCATTTTATTTTTAATACCCTGGAAAATATTAAATTTATGGTTAAGTTGAATCCAGAGGCGGCTATGAAAATGATTGTGGATTTGTCCTCCATACTTCGCTATGGTATAAACAATCTGGCTCAACAAGTAACTTTAGCTGAGGATTGGCAGTATACTACCCGGTATCTGGAAATTATGAAGTACCGTTTTGGCAAAAGACTACAATGTAAATTTGATATTCAAGTAGAGATGGATAGGGTGGTAATTCCTAAATTGATTTTTCAGCCTATTTTGGAAAATGCCATTAAATATGGGGAAGGGCCGGATGGTACTATTCATATCTGTCTCACTGTTAAAGCTCAGGAGGATATGTTATTAATAGGGGTAGCCAATGGCGGTCCAGCCATTTCTCCAGAGCAAATGGCTAGCTTGCAAAAGCTGCTGAGAGGCAAGGATAATAATACTATTCACACTGGTATTTACAATGTGCATAGAAGATTAAGGCTTGCTTATGGCAAAAAATATGGCTTGTCCATTGAAAGTCCAGAAGCAGGCGGAACGGTGGTGGAGCTGAAATTGCCATATATCTGCAAGGAGGAATAGATGAAGAAATACTCGATGTTGAGATAGGAATCTATTAAGGAGGGGGTTAGAGAAATGTTGAAATTGGTGATAGCAGAGGATGAGGATATTATTCGTATGGGCTTGGTGCAGACTGTGGATTGGCAGGCTATGGACGTAGAAATCATCGGAGAGGCAGCGGATGGCTTGGAGGCTTTGGAGCTGGTCAAAAGGCTTCGCCCTGATGTGCTGTTGACAGATATTCGCATGCCGCGCCTTGGTGGTCTGGAGCTGGCGGAAAAGGTACTAGCATTGGAGCAAAAGAGTATACGGGTGGTATTTCTTACCAGCTATGCGGAATTTGACTACGCTAGAGAAGCCCTGCGGCTGCATGCCGTAGACTATCTGCTTAAACCAGTGGAGGAAAAGGAATTAGTTAGGGTAATGAAGAATATTGCAGAGGATTTGGCTAATCAGGCAGAAGGGGAATCTGGAGCGGCAAAGGGAGCAGTCTCTAACAGCGAGGCAAAGGAGCTGACGGATTGGCTGGAGTTTTTGCAGGAGCCGGGGTTGAATCCTCATGTCCGCAAGGTTTTGGAACGGATTGTGACAGCATATAATCAGCATCTAAGCATAGAGGAGATGGCGGGGGAATTGCAGGTTAGTACAAGCTATCTTAGCCGTAAATTAAAGGAAACTACAGGGCATACCTTTGGCGGGCTTTTGGCTAGATATAGATTGCAAGAGGCGGTGAAGCTGTTGCAGGAGGGGGAGTACAGAGTCTACGAAGTGGCAGAGCAAACGGGTTTTGGGGAGTACAAAAGCTTCTGCCAAACCTTTAAAAAATATCTCCATGAGTCTCCCAAAAGATATATACAGCAAAGGGAAATTCAGGCTTTGCAAAAAATCTAAAAATCTATTGACAATTTTATCGTTAAATCGTAATATATGAATATAACGATAAAACACCAAGACATTTGCTTTGGACAATATAGGGATTTTAGAATTTTAGATAAGGAAGGGCGAGATTACTATGAAGAAGTATATTATTGTTGGAGGCGTAGCTGGGGGAGCCACAGCAGCAGCTAGATTGCGCCGGCTGGATGAGGAGGCAGAAATCATTCTCATAGAGCGTGGCGGAGAAATATCTTTTGCTAATTGCGGTTTGCCTTATTATGTGGGAGGAGTAATTCAGGAAAGAGATGAGCTGCTTCTCATGCTGCCACAGAGATTTCGCAATATTTTTAATGTTGATGTGCGGACTCACAGCGAGGTTATCAAGGTAGATACAGCCAACAAGAAGGTTTCTATCAGAAATTCTGAGGGAGAATATGAGGAAAGCTATGACGCACTGGTTTTATCTCCTGGAGCCAAGGCCCTTAGACCACCAATTCCTGGCATTGAGCATAAGAATATTTTAACCCTTAGAAATGTACCGGATGCAGATGCCTTGCGAGAATTGGCTTTCCGCTATCCAGAAGGCAGGGCTGTGGTTATCGGCGGCGGCTTTGTGGGCATTGAGGTGGCAGAGAATCTAAAGGAGCGAGGGCTGGAGGTTACGCTGGTGGAAGCAGCACCGCATATTTTGGCTCCTTTTGATGATGATATGGTGGTGCTGGCTGAAAGGGAACTGTCTCGTCATGGCATCCAGTTGATATTGGGTAATGGGGTAAAAGCATTTGTCTCCCTTGATGACAATCGTCAGGAGGTGCATCTAGCGGACGGGCAGGTTCTCGAAGTCAATTTGGTGGTTTTGGCTATAGGGGTTCGTCCTGATACAGCCTTTTTGGTGGATAGTGGGATCACCCTTGGCGAGGGAGGCCATATTATAGTCAACGAATTCATGGAAACCAATGCTGAGGATGTCTATGCTGTAGGGGATGCTGTAATGACCTATGATAGTCAGACTGGCAAGGCGGCAGCTTTGGCCTTGGCTGGCCCAGCTAACCGTCAGGGCCGTTTGGCAGCGGATAATATAGCTGGGAGGCACAAAAAGTATCAGGGTGTGGTGGGCAGCTCTATTCTCAAGGTATTTGATTTGACAGCTGCTTCCACAGGTAAAAACGAAAGGGCATTGCAAAGGGAAGGAATGGTATATGGCAAGGATTATCGTTTTACTATTACCTATCCAAACTCTCATGTAACGTATTATCCTGGGGCAGAGCCCTTCGCCTTGAAAATGATTTTTGGCCTGTCAGATGGCAAATTACTGGGGGCTCAGGCCATGGGCGGTGCCGGAGTGGATAAATGTATTGATGTCCTGGCTGCTGCTTTGCGCATGGGGGCTGTCGTTGAGGATATGATTGATTTTGAGCTTTCCTATGCACCGCCTTTTGGCGCAGCCAAGGCACCAGCTAATATGGCAGGTTATTTGGCAGAGGATATTATGAATGGCTTGACCGATCCTATATTGCCCCATGAGGTAGCTCAAGCAGTGGCTCAAGGTGCTGTTGTCTTGGATATTCGCAGCAAGGCTATGCATGAGGCAGGGCATATTTCTGGGGCTATTAATATTCCTACAGAAAAGCTGCGAGCAAATATTCAGCAGTTGGATAAGGATAAGACCTATATTCTTGCTTGTGTGACTGGCTTAAATGGTTATTTCATGGAGCGCATGCTGCGTCAGAAGGGCTATAAGGCTCGTGATCTTATGGGCGGGCATACTTATTATGATACCATTATCAAAAAAACGTCATAAATTCCCTGCCTTTAGGCACGGAAAACACCTTTATAGACACCCTTGATTGCACGGTGAATATAGAGGTGTTTTTTGATAAGACAATTTCTTGTTATGCATTAATTTGATGAAAAAACAGGTTAGAGGCATTTTCTTTGAATAATATAGGGGTTATAATTAATATATATTATATATAATAATTTATGTACAAGAGGTGGGTATATGGGCAGATATGATAATTATTTATTGGTAACAGATATGGATGGTACCCTTTTAAATTCTCAGCGTCAGGTATCAGAGAAAAATCGAACTGCTATAGATAGATTTACCGCAGAGGGCGGTAGATTTTGTGTAGCAACAGGCAGAACGGCAGAAAATGCAGCGATTTTTCTTCACAATGTCAATATTAACACATCGGGCATATTTTTTAATGGAGCCATGCTTTATGACTACAATACACAAAAGGTAATGGCTAAGGAGGCATTGGAGGGAGAAATATGGCAGCAGTATATAGACCTGTTACTGAAGAAATATCCTGAGATTTGTGTACAGATTTATGCCATAGATACCTGTTACGTGGTTAGTAATACGCCTCCAGAAGCACCTGTTCTACAGGCTATGAGTTTTCCCTATAAATTTAGTAGATGGCAGGATATTCAACAGCTGGACTGGTTAAAGCTGATGCTGGTAGGGGAGCCGGAGCTTCTGCATCAGGCCAAAGAGGATGCAGAGAAAATAGGGCTGATGAAAATTTCCAACAGCTTCTTTTCGGAAAGCAATTTTTATGAATTTGTGGCTGCTAATGCCTCCAAGGGGCATATGCTGGAGGTACTAAAGGCATTGCCGGAGAATCAGGGCCGCAAGGTGATTGCTATGGGGGATTATGCCAATGATGATTATATGCTGAAAATGGCTGATGTAGGCATAGCCTCCGGCAATGCTATCCCGCAAACCAAGGAGGCAGCAGACCGAATAGGAGTTAGCTGTGATGAAGGTTTGACAGCTTATGTTATTGGATTAATAGACAAGGGAGAAATTTGATATTAGCAGGGGAAAGGTTGGTTTAGGTACTTTTTCCCTTGTGCAATATACACTAATAATATATAATATAACATACGAATTTAGATTCTAAAATAGAGTATTTTGGAGACGGGAGCAGATACTGGGATGAAGCAAATGGGATTTTTGGGACCCTTGGGAACCCACAGCGAGGCGGCGGCTATATATTTAAAGAGCATTGTGCCAGAGGAATATGAGCTGGTGCCTTGTGCCAATATATACGAGGCCATTCATCAGGTGGAGCAAGGACAGCTGGATTCCTGTCTGGTGCCAGTGGAAAATTCAATTGAAGGCTCTATAAATATTACTCTAGATACTCTGGCAGGCAGTGATAATCTCGTAGTGGTACGGGAGCTTATTTGGCACGTGCATAACAATTTGATGGCTAGAGCTGATGCAGGAGAGGGAGTGCCCATTAGGCGGATTCTCTCTCATTCTCAGCCCTTGTCTCAGTGCAGGGAATTTATTCGTTGCAATTATCCCTTGGCGGAGCAGGAGGCGGTGGCTAGTACAGCCATGGCTGCAAAATTGGTGTCAGAGTCAGAGCCTATGGAGGGCTGGGCAGCTATCTGTACCTGTCGAGGTGGTCAGCTGAATGGGTTGAAGCTGATAGCAAAAAATATTGAGGATTTGCCCAATAATTCCACCAGATTTTATCAGCTGTCAGGAAAGACTGGGCAGAAGAATGTGGATTATGGCCGGCCAGAAAAATCTTTGATCATATGTCAGATTGATGGTAAGGACGCAGGGCGATTGTGTGAGATTTTGACAGAGTTGGCAGATAGACAGGTGAATCTGACCAGAATTGAGTCCAGACCGGCCAGAACTGGATTGGGAGAATATATATTCTTTCTGGATGTGGAAATGCCGGAGCATAGATGGCAGCTGGAGGAGGCCTTGGCAGGAATTCGCCAAAGGAGTATCTGGCTGAGGCAGCCAGGTGAATTTCCTACCATTAATGCAGATAATTAGGGGAAATAAGGCGGTGTGATTATATGGATAGTAAAGAATATATAGACAGCAGGGAAGTCGCCAAGGAAGATATCGATAAGGCTTGGCAGACAATAGATTGTCGCAAGCTGTTGGCCCATACTAGCCATGATTTGCGTTCATCCTTGAACAATGTTTTGGGCCTTACAGAGTTGGCAAAATCTCAGCTGGATGATAGGGAATATGTGGAATATTGTTTGGAAAAAGTAGGAGATACTACACATTTCCTGTTGAATTTGGTAAATGATATACTCTACACGATTAGCCCTGACAAGGAAGGTGCGAAGGGGCGCAGCAGTACCATCAATACTAGGGAGTTGTTTGAAACCGTTGGCAGTAATATCCGTCCGATAGCTCATGAGAAAAAGCTTCATTTTCATACTCAAATTGATGATAATGTGGCTGCCTATGTTAAATCTGATCGGGGAAGAATTAGGCAGATTTTGCAGAATCTCCTATCCAATGCCGTAAAATTTACGCCTAGATATGGTAAAATTGATTTTCAGATGCATCAGCTGGCAGAGCATGATGATACGGCAAGAATGGAATTTATCGTGCGTGATACTGGTATAGGTATAGCTCCTGAGATTCAGGAACATATCTTTTTGCCTATGACCAAGGAATATCGAGGCAGTACCACTGTATATGGTGGTGTAGGCTTAGGCTTGGCCATTTGCTATAAGCTGACAGATTATTTGGGTGGTCGTTTGGAATTTACAAGTGCCAAGGGACAGGGCTCAGAGTTTAGATTGTATCTAGATTTGGAGATTGATCGGGAAATGTCAGAGCTGCCTCAGGCACCAGATAATCAGGGGTACAATTTTGCGGGCAAGACGGTGCTTTTGGCTGAGGATGATGAAATAAACAGTGAAATTGCTAGAAATCTGCTTTCTCGTAGGGGATTGTTGGTAGACACCGCAGAAAATGGACGAGTAGCACTAAACAAATTTATGATGAATGCTCCTGGAACGTACGATTTAATTCTGATGGATGTGCGTATGCCTTTGATGGATGGCTTGGAGGCTACCCGCAGAATAAGGGCTTCTGGTAAATCTGATGCCAAGAAGATTCCTATTGTAGCTATGACAGCCAATGCCTATGAAAAGGATAAGCGGCGTTCTATGGAGGCAGGTATGGATGCTCATTTAACCAAGCCTGTTGATACGGGAATTTTGTATGAGACTGTCCAGCAAGCCTTGGACGGTGAATTGTAAAATGAGACTTGTTCAGTGGGAGCTTTAGACTCCCACTGAATTTAGTCGAATAAATCCAGAGCCTTACGGGTGCTTAACTCCCTCCTAAGAGGAGGGAGCCTTAGCACCCGTTAGCATGGGGTAAAGTAAAAAAGAAAAAGCTTATCTACGGAAGCTTCTGTTGGGTGGATTTTGCAAAGTTTGGATTTATTATCTGACTTTGTGAGATACAACAGCAAGAGCATTTGTGATAGGCTTTTATTATTGATATTATTGATAGAAGAAAAGATATTGGATATTCCCTATGTCTAAAGACATGGGGAGGACGTTTGTAAAAAGCAAAACAAAAAGGCTGGAACCAAGTTCCAGCCTGAATCATCAATTGGTGACGCGTAAGGGATTCGAACCCTTGAAGCCGCCGTGAGAGGGCGGAGTCTTAACCACTTGACCAACGCGCCAATGACAATGTTAATGATACAGCATTATTGTCATAATGTCAAGAAAAAAATATTTTTTTGTAAAATGCCCACGGTGCAGATGCAGTATGAAAATACTATTATTGTGGTTCGTTTTTTTATTTTCGTTTTACCTTACATAAATATCTTAGTCAAGTTCTGATTTGTAGAGTTGATTAGCGAATTATGTTACTCTTTACTGAGGCATGGCAAATACCCTTCCCGGCACGCTCGCGCTATGTGGTAGCAAATCAGTTGGTGGCATCGATAAGGCAGAATGATTCGTCAACAGCCGGAGGTGCATAACACTTTTGCGTCAGGAGGCTTCTTGCTTTTGCAAAGCAAAAGTGAGCCCGGTGGCACTCTCTACTATTCCGGCCTCTGTGAATTGGCTCAGCGACAAGCGGTATCTCTGCGTAAGGATAAATTATCAGGCAGGGTCATTTAGCCGACAGAGCAAAAAGTCGCCATGACCGCAGGCTGTATTAGGAAAACAGGACAACGATAAACCACGATGATTCGCCAACAGCCAGAGG
>CAKPVW010000039.1 GCA_934196075.1 uncultured Anaerovibrio sp. | reverse complement strand
GCTCGTTAGAAGCTGTCACTACGTTCAGCTTCTAACGCCTTTAATTCGTTAAGAAGCGAGGCGCATTAATATGCCGTAGAAGGGTACATGCCATGCCTCTCAGTTCGTGTACTCACAGCAATTTCCCGCCTTGGCACTGTTTGAGATTATTACCTTTCTCCGCTATGTGGTAGCAAATCAGTTGGTGGCATCGATAAGGCAGAATGATTCGTCAACAGCCGGAGGGGCATGACACTTTTGCGTCAGGAGGCTTCCTGCTTTTGCGAAGCAAAAGTGAGCCCGGTGGCACTCTCTACTATTCCGGCCTCTGTGAATTGGCTCAGCGATAAGCGGTATCTCTGCGTAAGGATAAATCATCAGGCAGGGTCATTTAGCCGACAGAGCAAAAGTCGTTATGACCGCAGGCTGTCTCTCGAAAAATTGGGATGTATGGCCCTGCAAATCAGAACTTGACTAAGATGTTTATGTGAGCTAAAATAAAAGTATAAAAAGAGAGCGAACCACAATGATGGTCGCCACTACATGTTTTTAGGTCTATAAAGTTTGACCGTCAAACAGTGGAGCAACACTGATGGTCACAACACCTTACGATAGAGCTGTCCCGGCAAGGACAGCTTTTTTCGTGTATATAAGATGCCGGTCGATGTGTGACAATTACACTAATTTAATAAAATCAGCGATAGTTCGCCTGTGATTGTCAGTCGCAGTAATATTGCCATTACCATGATTACTACAAAAGCAACCAATGGTATAAGGGCGTATATTGCTACAGCTAATGCCGTATCACAGGCGCTTCCCTTTTCTGGGAACACTATTATCGAAACCTCTACAGATAACATTTTTCATGCTATCATCTCCCTGTAAACAAAACTGCTAAGCAGAACATTTACTTATTTGCAGGGCGACCATCATTTGTATCATTGATAACAGCATTTTCATACTGTGTTCGCTCCGTGGGCATAATCCCACAATATGCATAAATTATAACAAATGTTTTTCTTGCAGTCAAAACTATATTTTATAAAATTGCTTAGCCCTACAAATCAAAATTTGTACGATAGGCAGATTTTATGATATTATGAGCATATAGAGGTTAAGATATGCAAGGAGGGGATTTGGATGAAAAAAGTTGTACGTTCTGTTCTTTTGGCCTTGGCAGCTAGTGCCATGCTAGGTGGGACTTGCTGGGCGGAGGTGCCTACGCCAACCATGGGTGTAGAGATTAGTTATCCGATACTGGATCTGCAAAACGACAAGGTACAGGAAAAAATCAATCTGGATATTTTCAAGCGGGCCAATCGTGCCAACACCGCTGTTGGACGTCAGATACAGGCAGGAGATATAATATCCACCACTCTGGCTACAAAGGTTTCTTATCAGGATGAAAATTTTCTCAGCTTGAGAACCCACGAATATTTCTACCTGCAATTTGCAGCCCATCCTATAAGCTGGGAATATGGCCAGATTTATCGCCTTTCTGACGGCAAGAGCTTAAGTTTGGAGGAGTTGGCTAAGGAGCCAGAGTTTAGCCAGCATGCTGATAGATATACTCTGCGCAGTGTTATTAGAGCCATAGAAAGAGATTATGGCGATCTCCTCTACTCTAGGGTAGTTCAGCTAGAGGAAATTCCTAAGGATATCTATTTAGACGAAAACAAGCATATTCATGTAATCGTTCAGACCTATGTGCTGGCTCCTTATGCCACAGGAACCATTGATGTAGATTTGGACAAGGAATAGAGAATTGATATGAAAAACAAAATTGGCAGGCTAGAGATAATTCTAACCTGCCAATTTTTATGAAAATTTTTAATTAGCTAAGCAGCAGAGCGTCAGAGTTCAGCTCACTGCCAGCAGCCTTTTCAAACATAGCCAAAAGGTCTTTGATGGTAAGATGCTTCTTTTCCTCGCCCTTAACATCAATCAGGATTTTGCCATCGTGAAGCATAATCAGGCGATTGCCACAGGCCAAGGCATCCTTCATATTATGGGTAATCATCAAGGTGGTAAGGTTGCGCTTATGGACAATATCCGTAGTCAGGGACAATACCTGAGCAGCGGTCTTAGGATCAAGAGCTGCAGTATGCTCATCCAAAAGCAGCAGTTTTGGCTCTACCAGTGTAGCCATTAGCAAAGTAAGAGCCTGACGCTGACCACCAGACAGCAGTCCTACCTTGGACTCCAATCTATCCTCCAAGCCCAGATTCAGGGTTTTCAGCTGTTCCCGGAAAAATTCTCTCTGAGCCACTGGAGCACTCCAGCGAAGGGTAGGAGTTTTGCCACGACGGGCAGCAATAGCCATATTCTCCTCAATCTGCATATTAGCAGCAGTACCCATCATAGGATCCTGGAATACACGGCCAATGTATTTGGCTCTTTTGTGTTCAGGCCATTTGGTAATATCCTGACCATCAATAATGATTTTGCCTCTATCTACTGGAAAGGTACCAGCAATGGAGTTCATCAGAGTGGATTTACCGGCGCCGTTACCGCCAATAACTGTAACGAAGTCACCTGGCTCCAAGTGAAGGGTAACGCCCTTTAGAGCTTTTTTTTCGGTAATAGTACCTGGGTTAAATGTTTTAGCAATATCTTCAATTTTCAGCATTAGTCCTTCGCCGCCTTTCTCTTATTCAATTTTGCCTGGAACAGAGGCATGGACAAAGCGGCTGCTACTAGAATAGCTGTAAAGAGCTTCAAATCATTTGGTGGCATACCCATCTGCAAAACAATGGCAATAACGGCACGATAAGCAATGGAGCCAAGAATAACAGACAGCAGGCAGTTCTTGAAGCTGCGGGTACCAAAGAGAACCTCGCCGATAATGACAGAAGCCAAGCCAATAACGATGGTACCGACACCCATACCTACATCGGCAAAGCCGTTGGCCTGGGCTACCAGAGCGCCGGACAGAGCAACCAAAGCATTGGAAATCAACAGGCCCAAAATAATGGTAATATCAGTATTGACGCCGTTGGCCCGAATCATATGAGGATTGCAGCCAGTTGCACGAATAGCAGCACCGATTTCTGTACCAAAGAAAAGGTAACAGCCTACAGCAGTAATAATAACGGCAATTAGACCAATAACCAAAATCATATTGGACAGCTCCATTCCAGGAATGGCGTAAAGAGAAAATATGGTATCAACCTGCAACAGGGAAATATTGGCTTTGCCCATAATCCGCAGGTTGACGGAATACAGGGCAATCATGGTCAGAATACCAGCCAACAGAGCAGGTATTTTTAGCTTGGTACACAGAATGCCGGTAATAATACCGCCCAGCATACCAGCAAAGGCAGCAGCCAGCATGGCAGGAATAGGGCTCCAGCCAGCCACCAGACAGGCAGCGGCAGTAGCTGCCCCTAGAGGGAAGCTGCCCTCTACAGTCAAATCAGCAATATCAAGTACCCTAAAGGTAATGTATACGCCTATCGCCAGCAGGGACCATAGCAGTCCCTGAGATATAGTAGGAATTATCAGATCCAAAGTCAATTCTCCATTCTAAAAAACAGCTCCGGGCTGCTTTGCCGGGAAATAAATCAGCGGCAGGAGCGCCCGGAGCAAATATTTTCTTACTTATAAATATTACTCTACTATGTCGGCATCCTTCAGCAGATCATCGCTAAGGGTAATGCCTAACTTAGCAGCATCAGTCTTGTTAAACATAGCCTTGAGAACCTTGGCAAACTGAATTGGCATATTGGCAGGCTTGGACTTGCCCTCCAGAATATCAGCAGCCATATGGCCAGACTGCTTGCCCAGCTCATAGTAATCAATACCATAGGTAGCCAGACCGCCGTTCTTTACCATATTAGGCTCGCCACAGATAACTGGCTTCTTGGCAGCATCGGTAACAGATACCAGAGTAGGAATTGCAGAAGCAATTACATTGTCAGTTGGCTCCCAGAAAACATCAACCTTGCCTACCAGGCTCTGAGCAGCCTGCTGAATATCATTTACATTGGAAATGGTAGCAGACTCAACCTTCAGGCCCTTGGATTCAGCGTATTCCTTCATAGCCTTGAACTGAATCTCAGAATTAGCCTCGCTGGAGGTATAGATACAGCCAATGGTCTTGGCATTTGGTGCAATCTTCAGCAGCAGATCAATCTGCTCCTTGATAGGATTCATATCGCTGGTACCAGTCAGATTGCCGCCTGGCTCATTGTTGCTCTTAATCAGCTTGGCTCCCTCATAGTCAGTAATAGCAGAAGCTACAATAGGAATATCCTTGGTAAGATTGGCTACAGTCTGAGCTGCAGGTGTAGCAATGGCATAAATCAAATCAACCTTGTCATTAACAAAACGCTGACCGATATTCTGCAGATTGGACTGGTCGGCCTGAGCATTCTGCTGGTCAATTACCAGATTCTTGCCTTCCTCAAAACCACGCTCCTTAAGACCATCTACAAAGCCTTTGTTAGCAGCATCCAGAGCATTATGCTCTACCAGCTGGACAATGCCTACCTTGTACTGCTTGTCGCCAGCTTTGTCAGCCGCCTTGTCAGAGCCGCAGCCAGCTAACAGGCCAAAGGACATAATAGCAGCAGCGCAGAGAGCAGCTGCCTTTATTTTCTTACCAAAAATCATCAATAACCACCCCTTAAATATTATAGAAAAACTTAAATAGTATTATACATTATTAAGAGACAAAAATCCATAATTATATTTACCTTTTAATAGGTTAAAGTAAAATTAAGTAAAAACTGTCGAAATGAGTATGTATTTAGCAATGACAAAGGGATAGCCAACTAGCAGCTATCCCTCTGTCTATAGTGTATGTTGTGTGGATATCTATTTCTTTTCTCCAGGAATGTCCATTATAGCCTCTGGACCTCTCTGGCCTGTACGAATACGGACAGCATCGGTCAGCTCGGTAACAAAGATTTTGCCATCACCGTAGTTGCCGGTGCGGAGAGCCTTTTCGGCCGCATCCAATACAGTATCAACAGGAATTTCGCAGACAACGGTTTCCAATTTGATTTTTGGAACCAGATTTACATCATATTTCTTGCCACGATAGACCTCTTCATGGCCTTTCTGCAGGCCACAGCCAAAGACCTGGCTGACAGTCATACCAAGCACACCAATATCATTTAATGCTTCCATCAGCTCATCCAGCTTGTTGGAGCGGGTAATAATCTCAATTTTGGTCATCTTCATTAGACTGCACCTCCCTTGGCATTAACCTTCATCACAGTATTGGCCAGCATTTCGCTGGAATCCTCAAAGCTGCCCATAATAGTACCGCCTACAACGGAGCGGCCGTAGCCACGCTCGCCATGCTCCACTATATCCAAGCCAGCCAGCTCCTCGGACTCATCAGCACGAACATCACAGATAGCGCTGACAATCTTGAATAGGATGAAAGTACCTACAACAGCCAAAGCATAGGCTACAACAGTGGAAATAACCTGAGCTACAAACAAATCAGTTTCGCCATAGAAAAGACCATTGGCACCATCAGGGTTTACGGCAGTAGTAGCCCAAAGACCGGTGGCCAGAGAACCCCAGGTACCGCCGATACCGTGAATACCAAAGGCATCAAGGGAATCATCATAGCCCAGCTTGTCCTTGAGAACAGCTACAGCAAAGTAGCAGATACCGCCGCCTATCAGACCAATGACAATGGCAGGTAATGGCTCTACAAAGCCAGCAGCCGGGGTAATGGCTACCAGACCTGCAATACAGCCGGAAACAGCACCCAAAACAGTTGGCTTGCCACTAAACTTCCACTCAAGGAGTACCCAGGAAACAGTAGCAGCGGCAGCAGCAGCCTGAGATACCACAAAGGCACTGGCGGCCAAGGCATTAGCCCCAAGGGCACTGCCGGCATTGAAGCCGAACCAGCCAAACCACAGAATAGAAGCACCAAGAACAGTCATTGGCAGATTATGAGGCAACATGGCAGTTCTGCCATAGCCACTGCGCTTGCCAAGGAGAATACAAAGAGTCAAACCGGAAACACCGGAGAGAATATGGATAACCAGGCCACCAGCAAAGTCCAAAGCACCAAGCTCGGCCAGGAAGCCACCGCCCCATACCCAATGAGCCATTGGGTTATAAATCAATACAGCCCACAGCAGCATGAGAATGGCAAAAGCCTTGAACTTCATTCTTTCAGCAAAGGCACCAGTAATCAGGGCTGGAGTCAATGCGGCAAACATACACTGGAAGGCTACAAAGGCCAGCTCTGGAATAGTGCCACCCTCCAAAACCTTCATGCCAATGCCGGTTAGGCCTACCTTGCTGAAGTCGCCAATAAAGCCATTTACATCAGGGCCAAAGGCCATGGTGTAACCAATAACGATAAACTCTACAGAAATCATGGCCAAAATGAACATGCTCTGCATAATAGTGGTCAGTACATTTTTGCTTCTAACCATGCCGCCGTAGAACAGGGCAAGGCCAGGTGTCATAAAGAATACCAGGGCCGCGCTAATCAGGACCCAGGCAGTATCGCCAGTATCAATCATGTTAATCAAATCCTTTCTCCACACATATACAACTACTTAAATAAAAGATAAGAACGGCTTTGCCTTAACAAAAAATGCCGTCCCATAGCTATTTGTCTAAATAACCATGAGACGACATTGTCTCGGCAGATGAAATTGTGATATATATATCATTCGCCCGGAAAACAGAAAAGTCCCGAAAAACCTGATTGGCTTTCCGGGACTCCATTGTCCGTTTGATGTAATTCATTATAGCCACATGATTATATAATGTCAATAGACAAAGGTATTGTATACGTGAATACATTGATATACTCTCTACTTAAATTTTATGTGACATATGGGAAATAAGGAATTTTGATTTGAACAATAAAAAAATTAGTAAATTATGTAATATTTATTTCAGGATAGCGTATAAGAGACAAAAGAAAATATTCGCTAAGGTTCATAAGAAAGGATGAGAGAAATGTCAGATAAGGATATGGAGCAGGTAGTAGGGGGGTTATGGTACAACAAAGGAAGCGTTAAAATAAGCTGGAGGTTGAACTATATGCAGAGAGTGCTTCAAAGAATGTTAGCCTTGGTAGTGCTGATGTTGGTTATAATGCCTGTTGGTGCTTGGGCGGAAAAGACTGATTTTAAGGATAGTTCCTACAATTTCAAACAAGTTAAGTCTGTAGCTGTTTATGATATGGATTTTTCCAAAATAGATATTGAGGAGGATTCTGTACAGGCTAAGTCTATGCAGGCTGTATATCAGGACAAGCTGCATACAGCCAAGCTGCCTATAGTAGATGAAGAAATGTTGTTGAGAAAAATATCCTTGCTTTCTGGTCAGGATATGGATCTTTTGTATCAGAGTAACCCGGAAGAATATGAACAAGTTTATTGGGAAAAATTACCAGAGGTTGCTGATGTATATATTACCAGTGAAGTGAAGGAATACGAGTCCAGCGAAATATTTCATCCGGCCTATACCAGCTGGGAACGGCAAACTAAATATATCACAGTTAAGGACTCAGACAGTAAGTCCCGCCGTGTAGAAATAGAATATGAGGAACCTGTATATCATCCTGAATATTATAGTACTCAATTTTATGTAACAGTAGAATTTCGGGCCTATGATACCAAAACTGGCAAGGAAATTTTTAGCCGAGTAGACGCTAGGGATAGAGAGGATTATGAGGGCAAGGACATGTATGCCCGTATATGTGCTAATTTTGCCAAGGATTTTGCCAAACTAATGAAATAGAAGGTTGGAAAGGCGTCCTGCACAAAAAGGAAATTGATTTTGTGCAGGATGTTTTTTTATGGCTGTAAATTTGATGATACCAGCAAGGGAGTAGTAAATATATTAGCAGGTTTACATCGAAAATGATTTTTATTTATTTTTCCTGCAAAAGTAGGTATAATATCATTGTTATGTTATTGACAGAATACTATTTTCTTGACCTTTGGAGAAAAATGTGTTATCATGCAAAACATACAGGAAAACAATGTTTTTAGGAGTTGAAGCCTGTGATTGATTTATCCCATATTGAGAAAATCTATGACAGTCCCTCCGGCCCGGTAAAGGCCATCAAGGATATCAGTCTCCATATTAATAAGGGAGAGATTTATGGTATCATCGGTCTTAGCGGTGCTGGCAAATCAACCTTGGTACGGTGCATCAATCTTTTGGAGCGCCCTACCAGTGGTGTGGTAACAGTGGATGGTCAGGATATAACAGCCATGAGCGAGAGCCAGCTTAGGCAGGCCCGCAAAAGTATTGGTATGATTTTTCAGCATTTTAATCTGCTGTCTTCGGCAACGGTGTATGACAATGTTGCCTTTCCTTTGCGGTTGGTTAATGCCCCCAAGGAAAAGATTCACAAGAAGGTTATGGAGCTTTTGGAGCTGGTAGGTTTGGCTAACAAGGCTGACCAATATCCATCCCAGCTTTCTGGTGGTCAGAAACAGCGTGTAGGCATTGCTAGAGCTTTGGCCAGCGAGCCAAAGATTCTGCTGTGCGATGAGGCTACCTCAGCCTTGGATCCACAGACCACCAAGGCTATTCTGCAGCTTATCAAGGATATTAATGCCAAGCTGAAGCTGACTGTAGTGGTTATTACCCATGAAATGCAGGTTATCAAGGATATCTGCGATAAGGTAGCTGTTATTGACAAGGGTGTTATTGCAGAAAAGGGCAAAGTGCTGGATGTATTTACCAACCCTCAGCGGCCTATTACCAAGGAATTTATCAGCGTGCTGCTCAGTAATGATTTGCCAGTAGGCTTCCGTGAGCGGGAGGTTAAGGCAGAGCCATTCCCAGATAGTTTGCTGTTAATTCGTCTAACCTTTATTGGTGAATCTGCCAACGAGCCGGTTATCAGCAAGCTGATTAAGAATTTTGACCTGGAGGTTGGTATTCTTTTTGGCAGTCTGGATGATATTAAGGATGTGCCCTTTGGCCGCCTGATTATCAGTCTGGACGGCAGTCAGGAGGAAATTGACAAGGCTATGGCCTATGTAGAAAAACAAGAACTGAAAGTGGAGGTGATTGGCTATGTCAGCAGACATGATTCCACTCATCACTAAGGCTATGGGGGAAACCGTATACATGGTAGCCCTGTCCATGGTGATAGCCTCTATTATCGGTGTGCCGTTGGGAGTGTTGCTGCACACTACAGCCAAAAATCAGATTTTGGCATGTGCGGTAGTTAACAAGTTATTAGGGGCAGTAGTAAATGCTGTTCGTTCTATTCCTTTCGTTATATTAATGGTAGCAATTATCCCTCTGACTCGTTTGCTGGTAGGCAGCTCTATTGGTACAACTGCTGCTATGGTGCCGTTGGTACTGGCTTCTGTGCCTTTCATCGGACGTCAGGTGGAAACCTCTCTCCGAGAGATTCCAGAGGGTATTGTGGAGGCAGCTCAGTCTATGGGTGCTACTCCTATGCAGATTATTACCAGGGTACTTTTGCCAGAGGCCATGCCTAATATTGTGGCTCAGCTGACAACAGTTGTTATCAGTTTGGTAGGTGAATCTGCTATGGCTGGTGCTATTGGCGGCGGTGGCCTGGGTGATTTGGCTATTCGTTATGGCTATCAGCGTTTTCGCCCTGATATTATGATTGCCACTGTAGTGGTGCTGATTGTTATGGTTCAGGTAGTGCAGTTTGCTGGTAATGCTTTGGCCAAGAAACTGGATAAGCGATAAGTTTTTTATGACAAATGGTGCAACCTAAATGCATTTATTTGTCCAACATAAAAAGGAGGAATATATATTATGAAGAAAGTATTAGCAGTTTTGGCAGCAATGGCGGTAGCTGTTCTGGCTTTGGCTGGCTGCGGCAGCACTGATGATAAGAAGGCTGCCACTGAAACCAAGGTACTGAAGGTAGGCGCTACCGCAGTTCCTCATGCTGAGATTCTGGAGCAGATTAAGGATGATCTGAAGGCAGAGGGCATTGATTTGCAGGTTGTTGAGTTCAATGACTATGTACAGCCAAACCTTGCTCTGAACGACAAGGAACTGGATGCCAACTACTTCCAGCATGCTCCATATCTGGATAACTTCGTAAAGGAGCATCCAGAGGTAAAGCTGGCTAACGCTGCCGGTATTCATATTGAGCCAATGGGTATCTATTCCCACAAGGTAAAGAGCCTGAACGAGGTTAAGGATGGCGCGACTGTAGCTATTCCTAATGATCCTACCAACGGCGGCCGTGCTTTGATTCTCTTGAGCAAGGCTGGTCTGATTACCTTGAAGGATAACAACGATATTGCTGCTACTGTAAATGATATTACAGCTAATCCAAAGAACCTGAAGTTCCAGGAGCTGGAGGCAGCTCAGGTGCCACGTTCTGTTGATGATGTAGACCTGGCTGTTATCAACAGTAATTTCGCTATGCAGGTACCTTTGAATCCAGTGAAGGATTCCCTCTATATTGAGGATGCTACCTCTCCATATGTAAACATTGTAGCTGTTCGTCAGGGTGACGAGGAGCGTCCTGAGATTAAGGCTTTGATTAAGGCCCTTCAGTCTGAAAAGGTGAAGAAATTCATTGAAGAGAAATATCAGGGTGCTGTTGTAGCTACCTTCTAATTTCATCATTGTAGAACTGTCTCATTGACTAAAATGTGACAGTTCTATTTTTTTTTCGAGGCTGATTAGCCTATAGTAAAAACGGATATTATGTGCAGTTTACAGATAGCAATTGAGTTTGTTTAAATTTGTATGACAAATTTCAGTGCGGCATGACGATTTGTTCAGTTGACAGACAGTTTTACAATATCAATGGCTTTGCCGAGAGGAGTCCTTGCAATTTACAAGAAAAATCTATTTTTTCTTATTATTTCTGTTGACTTCTTAAATAGGTTGGGGTATTATAAACATATCAATGAAATTTTGTTGCGATTGGATTTTTACAATGTGCAATCGGAGGAAAATTCAAATATGAGGTACTTGCAAAACATTGGCATTATTGATTATTCGTGTAATTGCACTGTATCTCATAGGGAAGCGCAGCTTCTGTGTGTATTATAGAAAATGGGGGATTGTTATGGTAAAGGACAAGGCTACGGTTGTCGTTGTAGGCGGCGGAGCTACAGGTGTCGGTATCCTGCGCGACCTGTCCATGCGCGGTATCGATGCACTTTTGATCGAGAAGCTTGATATGGTCAATGGTGCTAGCTCTCGTTATCATGGTCTTCTTCACAGTGGTGCAAGATACGCTGTAAAGGATCAGGAAGCAGCAAGAGAGTGTATTGAGGAGAATACTATTCTACGCCGTATTGGTAAGTCCTGTGTAGAGGCTACTACCGGTATGTTTGTTCAGGTTGAGGGGGATGACCCTGATTTCGTTGAGCCTTGGCTCAAGGGATGTGCTGAAAGCGGTATTTCTACCCGTGAGCTCAGTAGAGAAGAGGCTCTTCGTTTGGAGCCAAATCTGTCCCGCAAGCTGAAGGTAGCCTATGAGGTTCCAGATGGAGCTATTGATGGTTTCCGTATGTCCTGGCAGAATCTGCAGTCTGCAGCTCGCTATGGCGGCCGCTACAAGACCTATACAGAGCTGATTAAGGTAAATATTGAAAATGCTGCTGTAAAGAGCATTACTGTTCGTGATAATGTTACCAAGGAAGAATACGATATCGAGTGCGAAATCCTAGTAAATGCTGCTGGTCCATGGGCTGGCAAGGTGGCTGAATTGGCTGGTTTGGAATGTAATGTAAGTCCTTCCAAGGGTACTCTGATTGCTTTCAATCAGCGCATTACCAACCATGTAGTAAATCGTCTCCGCAAGCCATCTAATGGTGATATTTTCGTACCACATGGGTCTATTACCATTCTGGGTACTTCCTCCATAACTATTCCAGATCCTGAGGATACCTCCACTTCTTGGGAAGAGGTTGAGGAACTGATGAAGACTGGCGTTGGTGTATTTGAGCATCTCCGGGATTATCGTATCCTCCGCGTATTTGCTGGTTCCCGTCCTTTGTATGTACCAAAGGGTGCTGAGGGTGGCCGTAATGCTTCCCGTGGCTTTGTTACCATTGACCATGAGAAGGAAGATGGCCTGAAGGGTATGATGACCATTTGTGGTGGTAAGTTCACTACCTATCGTCTCATGGCTGAGAAGTTCTGTGATGTTTTGGCTCCAAAGCTTCACAATACTGCTAAATGCCGTACTGCTGAGGAGGATTTGGTTCCAGAGGTTCCGGAGGCAGAGAAGAAGGCTGCTCGTCAGTATTTCCCATCCTATGGTGTAAATCTGGCTGCAACCCGTCTGGGGGTAGAGAAGTTTGGTGAGGTTGTTAAGACCTTGAAGGAACAGCCTGAGACTAGAGAGGTTCTGTGTGAGTGTGAGAACGTTACTATGGCTGAGATTCAGCGTATTGCTGCTGAGCCTACCAGTCATTGCGTAGCTGATGTAAGAAGAAGAACTCGTCTGGGCATGGGTACCTGTCAGGGTAACTATTGTGCTGTCCGCAGTGCTGCTGTTGCTAACAAACTTTTCAAGGATAAGTTTGAGGGCTGCAGTGATTCACTTTCCGATATGAAAAACTTCCTCCAGGCAAGATGGAAGGGTATTACGCCTGTAATGGCAGGTAAGACCCTCCGGGAAGCAGAAATGACAAGAGGCATGTACGAGCTGTTGTTTAATGTAAATGGGGGTAGACGAGGATGAGCAAATCTGATGTAGTTATTATCGGCAACGGCGTGGCTGGCCTGATGGCTGCCTTGGTAAGTGCTGATGAAGGAAAAAAGGTAACGCTGCTGTCCTACGGTGCTGGTACTTTTCCATTGAACAGTGGTGTAATTGATATACTGGGCTATGATGAGCAGGGCAAGGCTGTAAAAAGCCCTATTGCTGGTATTGGTCAGGTGCCTGATTCTCACCCATATAATAAGATTGGTATGGCTGCTATCGAGGAGGCTGTCAAGTATTTCAAGCAGGTTGTAGCTGATGAGGGGTTCCCTTACGTTGGTTCTCTGAAGGAGCAGCAGTGGCTGATTACTGGCGTTGGTACCTTAAAGCCAACCTGCCTGTTGCCTGAGTCCTTGCAGGCTTCTAGATGTTTTGATGCCAATGAGATTGTCGTTGTTGGCGTAAAGGGTCTAAAGGACTTCTATGTGGATATGGTTAAGGAAAATCTGACCAAGGAATTAGGTGCTGACAAGAAGTACGCCACTGTTACCGTTGACACCTATATCACTGGCCGTGATTTGACTACCCGTGATGTAGCCAAGTGGGTAGAGAGCGACAAGGGCTATGGCGAGTTCCTGGCACAGATTAAGGGTCAGGCTGGTGCTGGCAAGGCTATTATCGTTCCTCAGATTTTGGGTACCAAGGGCGATTATACTGTATATAAAAAGCTGTCCAAGGATCTTGGCTGTGCAGTAGTAGAGACTACTGGTATGCCACCATCCGTAAATGGCATCCGTCTCCGTGATGTACTCCTGAGTGCATTAAAGAAGAAGGGCATTCGTGTGGTAGAGAATGCCAAGGCCGAAAAGGCTATTGTAAAGGGTGACAAGGTTACTGCTATTAAGGCTGGCGGCGAGGTTCGCACTCAGACTTATGAGGCAGATAAGTTCATCCTGGCTACCGGTGGTTTCTACAGCGGCGGTATTACTATGCGTGACTTTGGCGAATACAAGGAAATGGTATTCGGACTGCCTGTTGAGGGTGACTGCGTAGAGGAGAGATGGGTAAATAAGCAGCTCTTCTCCGACAAGAAGCAGGCTTTCGCAATGGCTGGCGTACGGGTAGATGACTCCCTCCGTGCTGTGGATGAGTCCGGCAATGTGGTTCTCAAGAATGTATATGTTGTCGGCCGCAACCTGAGTGGCTATGATTTCTGCTTTGAGCATTCCGGCAATGGCGTAGCTTTGTCCTCCGGATACAAGGCTGCCAAGGCGTAATGGAAAGGGGTATTATATTATGGAGTTAGAAGAAAGAGCTAGAGATTCGGCAGATAATTGTATTGCCTGCACATCCTGTATTGCGGCATGTCCAGTTACCAAGGCCAATCCTGAATATAAGGGACCAAAGCTGGTAGGTCCTGCTCATAGCCGTATGCATTTCTCCGATCCAAGCGACTATGAGGACACCTTGATGTTGTGTTCCAACTGTAAAAATTGTGATATTACCTGTCCTAATGGTGTATCTGTTTCCACTCTGAATATGTTGGAGAGAGGCAGATACCTGAAGGAGCATCCAGAGGCTCATAGACCAGAGGACAAGATGCTGAGCCATGGTTTTGAGATGGCTGATATGCTGAATAAGATTCCTTTCGGCAAGTCTCTGGCTAATCTGGGCATGAGCATTGGCGAGGCTCTGGGCGTAATGGGAGCTATGGGTATGGCTCCAGAGCGTAAGACTCCTCGTTATGCTTCCACATACTTCCGTGATTTGTTCAAGACCATCAAGCAGCCTTCCTCTAATAAGAAGGTTCTGTTTTTCCCAGGCTGCTATATTGATACCAATGAGCCATGGGTAGGTACTGCTTTTGTTCAGGTAATGAATGAGAATGGTTATGAGGTTCTCATGGATAATCGTTTTGTATGCTGTGGTTCTCCACTGGTTGTAGGCGGTTATTTGGATGAGGCACGTCAGCATGCAGATACCAATGTAGCAATCATTCAGGAATATGCTAAGAAGGGTATTCCTGTAGTAGCATGCTGTACTTCCTGCTCCCTGATGCTGAAGAACGAGTATACCGAGCTTTTCGCTCAGTCTGAGATGAAGGAAGCAGCCAAGAATGTATGGGACGCTTTCGAGTTCCTGACCATGCTGGCTGAAGAAGGTAAGCTGAAGAAGGTAAATATTCATAGTGATCACAAGTTTATCTATCATGCACCATGCCATCTGCGGGCACAGGGTATGGGACTGCCTGCCTTTGATTTGCTAAAGGCTGCTGGTCTGAATGTGGTTAATGCAGATGCTGGCTGCTGTGGTATGTCCGGCAGCTATGGCTTCCATAAGGATAACTATGAGACTTCTATGAAGGTAGGCCAGGCCTTGTTTGATGCTATCAATGCTGATAATTATCATAAGGTAATTTGCGATTGCGGTACCTGCCGTATGCAGATTCAGCATGGCACAGATACCAAGGCAGTGCATCCAATAGAAATTTTAGCAAAAGCTTATAAAAAAGCTTAACAAAATTTCAATTGTGTGCTATAATAACAAATGTGAGATGAACGATACCAAATCCGATGGGGTTGTGAAGTGTTTTGCTTCTGGATTGGGGTATCATTCATAGATAAAAGGAAACGCTTTTTGAGAGGGGCGTTCCGGAAAGTAATTATCATTTACTATTTAAGAGGGGGATTTTCACAATGGCAAAGAAGTATGTAATGGCGTTAGATGCAGGTACCACTTCCAACAGAGCAATCATTTTCGATGAGAACTCCAAGATTGTAGGCGTTGCACAGAAGGAGTTCACTCAGTACTTCCCTCAGCCAGGTTGGGTTGAGCATGATGCTGATGAGATTTGGAGCACCATGTGCGAGGTTATGAAGGGCGCACTGGAGCAGAGTGGTCTTGAGGCTAGCGACATCGCTGCTATGGGTATCACAAACCAGCGTGAGACTGCTGTAGTTTGGGATAAAAATACTGGCCGTCCAGTATATAATGCAATCGTTTGGCAGTCCCGTCAGACCGCTGACATTGCAAATGGCCTGAAGGCTAAGGGCCTCACTGAGGAGTTTAAGGACAAGACTGGTTTGACCATCGATGCTTATTTCTCCGGCACCAAGATTACTTGGATTCTCGACCATGTTGAGGGCACCAAGGCTCGTGCAGAGGCTGGCGATTTGATTTTCGGTACTATTGATACTTGGCTGATCTGGAAGTTGACTGGTGGCAAGGCTCATGTAACTGACTACTCCAACGCTTCTCGTACTTTGATGTACAACATCAAGGAGCTGAAGTGGGATGATGCTCTCCTGGGCTATCTGGGAGTTCCTAAGTCCATGCTGCCAGAGGTGCGTCCTTCCTCCAGCGTATATGGCTATGCTGATCCAGCTATCCTGGGTGCTCCAATTCCTGTTGCAGGTGCTGCAGGTGACCAGCAGGCTGCCCTCTTTGGTCAGAACTGCTTCAACCCAGGTGAGGCTAAGAACACTTATGGTACTGGCTGCTTCATGCTGATGAATACCGGTACTGATATCTATGATTCCAAGAATGGTTTGGTAACTACTATTGCTTGGGGTTTGGATGGCAAGGTTGAATATGCTCTCGAGGGTTCCATCTTCGTAGCTGGTTCCGCTATTCAGTGGCTCCGTGATGGTGCTCGCATGGTAGACTCCGCTCCTGATTCTGAGTGGGTTGCTAAGAAGGTTCGCGATACCGGCGGTGTATATCTGGTTCCTGCCTTCGTAGGTTTGGGTGCTCCATATTGGGATTCCAACGCTCGTGGTATGATTATCGGTATTACTCGTGGTACTACCAAGGCTCATATCGTTCGTGCAACTCTGGAGTCTCTGGCATATCAGACTAAGGATGTTCTGGGGGCAATGGAAGCTGATTCCGGCATTAAGCTGGCTGCCCTGAAGGTAGACGGCGGTGCTGTTGCCAACAATCTGATGATGCAGTTCCAGGCTGATATTCTGGGCGTACCTGTAGATCGTCCTCAGATTATTGAGACTACTGCTCTGGGTGCTGCTTATCTGGCAGGCTTGGCTGTAGGTGTATGGAGCAGCAAGGAAGAGTTGAAGACTGCTTGGAAGCTTGATGTTCGTTTCGAGCCTGTAATGGCTAAGGAAGAGGCTGACAAGCTCTACAAGGGCTGGAGAAAGGCTGTTAAGCACGCTATGCATTGGCTGGATGACGAGGAGTAATTCTCGCGGGATAGACAATCGGTTAGTTGTTTAAATTATAGGATTCTTTATCTGCTGTCGATGGCCTAAATCGGCAGCAGGTATGAATCCGGATATGTATAGGGAAACATATCCGGTATAGAAATTTTTCATATGTTATACGAAAGAGGGATGTAAAATGGATAATCTGTTAGGCGAGTTCATGGGAACCATGGTTCTGATGGTTTTCGGCGTTGGCGTTAACGCTAACTTGAACCTGGCTAAGTCCTATGCAAAGGGCGCTGGCTGGATTTGTACTGCATGGGGTTGGGGTCTCGCAGTTCTCTTAGGTGTTTATACTTCTGTTGCATTGGGTGCTCCTCAGGCTGATATTAACCCTTCCGTTACTATCGCTAAGACTTATCTTGGTATCTATACTCCTGCACAGTTTGTTGCAACCACCTTGGTTCAGACTGCAGGCGGTATCGTTGGTTCCATCATTGTTTACTTCTGTTACCTCGGCCATTGGGGCGAGACTGATGGAGGTAAGGTTGGTATCTTCGCTACTGGTTCCGCTACTGGCGGCTGTGTAAACGGTTTCATCTCCGAGTTTATTGCAACCTTCTTCCTGATGTTCTGCATCATGATGATCTTCGCTACTCCTAATGGTCCATTGCCTGCTGGTTTCGGTCCTTATGCTGTAGGCTTGCTTATCGTTGCCATCGGCCTGTCCTTGGGTGGATGCTCCGGTTACGCTATGAACATGGCTCGTGACCTTGGTCCTCGTATTGCTTTTGCAATCCTGCCTATTCCTAACAAGGGTGACGGCAATTGGGGTTATGCTTGGGTTCCATGTATTGCTCCTATGTTCGGTGCTCTCGCAGCTGCAATCGTAGCTACTGCACTGGGTACTCCTGGTTGGGGCTGATTAGTGTTAGTCACTGATTAACTAATAAAAAATGCATCCCTATCTGCTTGCAGATGGGGATGTTTTTTAATATTATTTTGGAAAGCAATTTTCCCTAGATAATGTTAAAATATGGTATAATATTCTCGTAGTTAATCCAGTATTTGTGGAGGGACAAGCATGAAGGGAAATAAATTTAGAATTTTGGGCATTGCCGTAATCGTAGCAATTCTGGCAGTGGCCTATCAGGTATATTCTACATCTGTGGCAGAGGATTTTAATAATATATCTCGTACCGAAACCTATCGTATGGGAGATCATTATACTGGTCAATATCATCGTCCAACCTGTCCAAAGTTGAAGCAGACCTATGGTGGTGGGAAGCGCTTTGAAAGTGCTGCAGCAGCAGAGCTTGAGGGCTATGCTGCCTGCAAGCGCTGCGATGCTGCTGGTCCAGATGAACCAGAAAAATAAAAGAGAAGGGGCTGTTTGACAGCCTCTTTTTGCTGTATGTAATTATTATAGAAGAAAGATGGTATTTTGATGGCTATAAAAGCTCCTACACCACCTACACCACCAACGGCTCCAGTGGTGCCAGGCACAGAAACTTATAATGATGGTGGGCAGACTGATGCTAATATGCCGAACAATGGCAAAGAATTTGGGGTTCATGTAACTATTAGCAATCCTCAGCAGAATGCCCCAAAACAAAATACAGAAAATGGCGTTCAGGAACAAGCTGCACCGCAGGCTCAGGAAATAGATAGAGGGGATGCAGCTCAGCAGGCACGTCAGGATATGGTACAACAGGCTCTGGGCATGAAAGATGAAGAGGTAAACCAGCAAGTTCAGGAGTCGACGCAACAGAATAATTTAAATGCTTCCTGGCCTATAGGCGGAGATAGTACGTCAGCCATGTCTTTTTTGCCTTTGTTGATTGTTTTCGTGGCAGCTTTTATTACCTTTTCCCTGCGAAATTTCAGTAAAAAATCCAAGGATAGTGCCAAATTGCCAATTCAGACTCAGAGTCGAGATGTTAAAAAAAGTGTAATAACAAAAGCCGAAGCTGGTAATACTAAGAAAAAAACTAAAGGCAGTCACTTTGAAATGAGAATTTAGGATAAAGTTTTTACAAAATGAAAAATATCAAGTATAATAGATTTGATATAGATAAAATGGCAAAGCCATAATTTGTGGGGGCGAACACTTTGTTAGATATTAAATTTGTCAGAGAAAATCT
>CAKPVW010000038.1 GCA_934196075.1 uncultured Anaerovibrio sp. | reverse complement strand
GTAAGAAGGATCTCCGCAATGAACCATTTTGTTAATGTTTTTAGAGATGACGGGTCGAATATTAAGGGCTTCGATATATAAGCTGGATAACAAATGAGATTGTTAATGTTAGGTTTTCGTGGGGCAATACTCTTGGGAGGATATAAAATTATATACAAAACAAATGTTTATAGAATTTTAACCTATTTTTTATCTAAAGGTTATGAAGGCGGTTGTAATAAGGAATTTGGTGATTGCCAAGAAAAAAGGTAAATGATAATATTATAGGTGTAAGATGGCAAGGTATAAGGCTTCCCGGAGAATATATTGCAGTTAATCGCCGTATAGGCGGCTTAGAAAAAAGCACTCTAAAGAGAGTGCTTTTTTAATGCGTTAATCGCCGTATAGGCGGCTTAGAAATTATGTTATCGGAAATATCAAAACCCAGTTTTGTTAATCGCCGTATAGGCGGCTTAGAAATTACCGCTTACGGTCTTAAATACACCCTTACCGTTAATCGCCGTATAGGCGGCTTAGAAATGGGCGCCCTCAGCTACGCCATCAAGCTTTGTGTTAATCGCCGTATAGGCGGCTTAGAAAACAATTCGTGGCAATGCCAATGCCAACCATTAGTTAACCGCCGTATAGGCGGCTTAGAAACAGAGGGTGATGTATATAGGCTTATTGCTCACGTTAACCGCCGTATAGGCGGCTTAGAAAAAACATTCAAAAAGTGCATGATTGTAAATGACGTTAACCGCCGTATAGGCGGCTTAGAAACAAGGGACTTAGCAACAATGTTACACCAAAGAGTTAACCGCCGTATAGACGGCTTAGAAAAGCGGAGGCTGTCATGTATAGCCCGCATATCCGTTAACCGCCGTATAGGCGGCTTAGAAATGCAATAGCCCTGTCCTGAGCTATCCTTCTTTGTTAACCGCCGCATAGGCGGCCTAGAAAAGCTGTAAATACCGCTGCGGATAGCTGTATATAATTGTACAATATTTTGTATACATATTTGACATATACGATATAATGTGGTAAAGTACAATAACATAGTTTTTATATATGTGTTTATGTTTTTACTGAAGGAAGGTTATATTTATGTCAAATAATAGGTCTGTAGAGGAAACTGCCAAGGAAGCGATGGCCAAGAGCAGTCCTCAGGCTCAGAGGAAACAGCTTATACTTTGGTTTGGCGCTTTAATCATAGGCGGAATTTTAGGTTGGATGCAGATTCCCTCTCTAAACGGATTCTTTGATTTTATCGCAACTGTATTTACTCGGTTGTTTCAGTTTATCGCAGTGCCAACAATTGCTTTAGCTGTTATCACCACTTTAGCGGAGTTGGGAGGCAAAAAGGAAACAGGCAAGATATTTATTCATGCTGTTACTTATACTTTGTTGACTACCTTCTCTGCGGCTTTGGTAGGACTGATTTTGTATAATATTATTGCTCCAGGCAACCTGCCAGCAGATATTGTAGGGGCTGCTGCCGGAGATGTGCCGCAGAAGCTGGAAAAGCTGACTTATTATGAGCATTTTCTTTCTGTTATACCTAATAATGTGTTGCAGCCATTTTTAGCCGGAAATGTGCTTTCCGTATTGCTGATTGCGGCTTTTGCTGGCTTGGCCTTGGCTTTTATGCCTAAGTCTGAAAATAGAGATGTACTGCTGAAGGGCATTAAAGGGTTGCAGGAATTACTTTTTACCATGATTCGCGGTATTCTTTATGTATTGCCTATTGGTATTTTGGCTTTTGCGGCGCAGCTTTCTGCTCAGATAGAGGCTGGAGTAATCGTTGGCTCTTTGGGCAAATATGTAGCTGTGGTATTGGGTGGCAACACTATTCAATTCTTTATTGTTCTGCCACTGTTCCTGCTGGCTAGGGGATTGAATCCTGTACATGTTTTTCGTCAGATGTCACCAGCCATAGCGGTAGCGCTCTTTACCAAGAGCTCGGCAGGTACTCTGCCGGTAACTTTGGCTTCTGCTGAAAATAATCTAAAGGTAAATACCAAGGTTTCTCGGTTTGTGTTGCCAATTTGTACCACTATAAATATGAATGGATGTGCAGCCTTTATTTTGACTACATCATTGTTTGTTATGCAGAATGCAGGTATTGAGTTGACCATGGGCACTATGATTACCTGGCTTTTTGTAGCTGTGCTGGCGGCAGTAGGCAATGCAGGCGTGCCAATGGGATGTTATTTTCTTACCCTGTCTCTCATGTCCTCCTTGGGAGTGCCTCTGGGAATAATGGGTATCATTTTACCTATCTTTACAGTTATTGATATGATTGAGACAGCAGAAAATGTTTGGTCTGATTCCTGTGTATGTGCTATGACAGATCATGATTTGCAGGGAAAAATCTAAATCGATTTTGAGAAGCTCCAGCAGGGGCTTCTTTTTTTCTGGTTATTAAGAATTATATTGAAAGAAAATACAGAGACATTTTCATTGTGCAATGTAGGTGTTATAATATAGGGGTTATAATTAGAGCGGTGTAATGAAGTCATATGGAGGAAAACATGCTAAAATTAATTGGATATTATCAGCTGGAGGGGAGTATGCCTGTACAGGTGGATTTTAAGGATTTGTTCACAGTGTCTTTTATGCGAAAATATACGAAATATCGTAGTTTTGAAAAATTTCTACTGGGTGGAGGTTTTCATATTGAAACTCAGCAGGATTTTGAGGACTTGCCAGAGAAAAATATGGATGTCCATGTGGTTCGTAATACAAAATTTGCCAGCTGGAAGGAAATGCTAGATGCAGCTACGGATATTTATGTTCGTAAGCTTCGTTAGAATTAGAAAAGAAAAAATAGGCAGGTGATATTTTTGATCAGGGTTGAAGGATTGACCAAGGAATTTATCCGCAAGGGGCGGGATGGCAAAACAGTAGCCAAAAAGGCGGTAGATAATCTGTCCTTTGCAATAGCTCAGGGTGAAATTTTTGGGCTGTTAGGGCCTAATGGGGCAGGTAAAACCACAACTATTAGGATGTTGACCATGCAGACTCGCAAAACTGCGGGAGGGATTTGGTATAATGACCTTCCTGTAGAGGAAAATGAGCAAGACATAAAGGCTATGATTGGCGTGGTTCCACAGCATATTAATTTTGATATGGATTTGACTGTGGGACAGAATATGGAGCTTCATGGCCGCTTACATCATATGGAGCGTAAACAGCGCCAGACGAGAATTCAAGAGCTGCTTAGATATATCGAATTGGAAGATACAGTCAATATGTCTCCACGGCAGTTATCTGGCGGTATGAAGCGCAGATTGCTTATAGCTAGGGCCTTGATTCATAAGCCTAGGATTTTATTTATGGATGAACCAACGGTGGCTCTAGATCCTCAGGTTCGTCATCGCATCTGGGATTTGATAAGGGAAATGGCTGCTCAGGGTGTAACAGTGCTGTTGACTACTCATTACATTGAGGAAGCTGAAAACCTTTGCAATAGGGTTGCTATTATCAATAAGGGCAAATTGGTTGATATAGATACCCCTGCGTCCTTTTGCCAGCATATGGGACGTTATACAGTAGAGTGGCAAATGGAGGATGGGCGACAGTTTAAATTCTTTGATGGCAAAAAGGAGGCTGCTGATTTTGCTGCTACGCTGGAGTCCGCACACATTCGGCGCTCTAATCTAGAGGATGTATTTATAGAGCTGACAGGTCGAAGGGAGGGGTTGTGATGCTTTGGCAGGATATATGGACTGTATTTTGGCGGGATTGGATTGTGTTGCGCCGCAGGTTGAAGAAATTTATTTTTAGCCGTATGGTAGCCCCTTTATTGTATATGGTAGCCTTTGGCTGGGGATTGGGCCGCAGCATTCAGGTCACTGGGGGATCTTATTTAGATTTTTTGGTACCGGGTATTCTGGCCTTGAATTCCATGAATATCAGCTTTAATAGCGTTACTCCTGTACATTCGGAACGTATTTATCACAAAAGTCTGGAGGAGTATATTATTGCGCCGGTTATTCCTGAGGCCTTTGTCATTGGCAAGGTGTTGGCTGCAGTATTGAGAGGATTGATTTCTTCGGCTATTATTTTGATTTTGGCAGAATTATTTGGAGCGCAATTGCATCTCTCAGTGCTGTTTTTACTGGTTTTGGTACTGAACTGCATTATTTTTTCGGAGATTGGTTTCTTTGCGGCTATGACCATTAGTACCTATGAAGAAATGGGACAGGTTAATACCTATATATTGTTGCCAATGTCATTTTTATGTGGCACATTCTTCTCTGTTCACACCCTGCCGGATTTGGTACGATATGCTATTCAAATACTGCCCTTGACTCATACCAGTTACTTGCTGCGGGGGATTGCTTTGTCCCAACCAGTGGCCTTGGCATCGGTAGCGGTATTAGTTGTATATGCGCTGCTATTTTTCCTAATGGCTCGTTGGGCATATCTTAGATTAACCAAATAAAGAGGTTTGTTGTATGTTAAGAAAACTTTTTCACCATGCTAGTTCCCCAAAAGACTGCACGCAGCTGTGTTGTACCAAAATCGAGAATTTTGGGGTTAAGGCTGGTAGATTGGTGATTTTTGAGGATGTTAATATTCATGTACACTGCGGTCAGCTGACTGCTATAATTGGCCCTAATGGAGCAGGAAAAAGTACCCTGTTGAAGGCTATATTGGGAGAGATTCCTCATACGGGAAAATTAAAATATACGGATGCTAAGGGAAAACATACTGGCAATCCTGTTATTGGTTATGTACCCCAATATTTGAAATTTGATGTTAGTGCTCCTATTACAGTACAGGATTTATTTGCGGCCTGTTTAAGTCAAAGGCCTGTTTGGCTGTTGCCAGTGAATAATAGACAGGAAATTTTGCGTTGTCTGAGCCGAGTCAGAGCGGCGGAGTTGATTGATCGCCGTTTAGGGGCTTTATCTGGTGGTGAATTGCAGAGAATATTGATAGCTCTGGCCTTGAATCCGATGCCAGATTTACTGCTGTTGGATGAGCCGGTATCTGGTGTGGATCAAAATGGTTTGGAAATATTTTATGAAATTCTGGAAGACTTGCAGAACAACGAGGACATGGCTATTATACTGGTATCCCATGATTTGAATATGGTGGCTCGTCATGCAGATCAAGTTGTGCTAATGGACAAGGGTGTTGTCTGTAGTGGCACAGCTAAGGAAGTTTTTCAGGATGCTAGAACCCGTAGGATTTTTGGTATGCTGGCAGGAGCTGACAAGGAAAAGGGGACAGGCTTTCAATGGAGACCTCATCAGAGAAAGGATAAATGCGAGTGTAATTGTAATAATGAAAAAAATATGGCTGCTCAGGCTGTGGAGCAGGAAGATATTGGGCAGGAGGATAAATAATGGATATGATATATGATATGTTGTCTATGCTGCCCTTTGACTGGCTTGTCTATGGGTTTATGAAAAATGCCCTACTGGCGGTGTTGCTGATTACACCTTTATTTGGTTTGCTTAGCACCATGGTTGTATCAAATCGCATGGCATTTTTTTCAGATTCTTTGGGGCATGGGGCTTTTACGGGTCTGGCTCTGGGATCTATTTTGGGAATTTTTTCCCCTACAGGTTCCTTGATCTTGTTTTCAGTGGTTTTTGCACTGCTTATTACTTGGATAAAAAATAATAGTAAAGCGTCTACAGATACTATTATTGGTGTATTTTCTTCAGTTGGTATTGCTGCGGGCTTAATGATGATGTCCTATGGGGGGAGTTTCAATAAGTATTCCAGCTACTTGATTGGTGATATTTTGAGTATTACCCCGGAGGAAATTCAATCTTTGGCTCTGGTGCTGGTAATTGTGCTATTGGCCTGGGGATGGATATTTAACCGCCTGATGATACTAAGCATTAATAGCTCCTTTGCCAGAAGCAGAGGTATTTCTGTCTTGTTGGTGGAGGGGATATTTGCGGCTATGGTAGCTGTGGTGGTAGCCATTAGCATTCAATGGGTAGGACTTTTGATTATCAATTCCCTGCTTGTGCTGCCAGGAGCTGCAGCTAGAAATGTGGCCCAAAGTATTAAGCAATATCATCTTTTTTCGGTAGCCTTTGCTATGGCTGCAGGGATAAGCGGCTTGGTATTGGCCTATTATTTTAATATGGCTGCTGGTGCTACCATTGTGGTTTTGGCGGCGGGAATCTTTTTTGTTACCCTGATGCTAAAGGGGAGGTTGGCTAAATAATAACTAGTCCTTGCTATAAAGTGAAAATTGTGTTATACTATTCAAGTCGCTGATGAATAATCCTGTGTGAGCAGGATATTTGTTAGAAAATAAAAATGTGCGCTCGTAGTCCAGTGGATAGGACGTTAGCCTCCGGAGCTGAAAGCGTGGGTTCGACTCCCGCCGAGCGCACCATAAAAACCACAACTTTCTAGTCGGCCGTCGACTGGAGTTAAACGGTATTTGATAGTAATTATGCTGTCAGATACCGTTATTTTGTTTAATGAAATTTTAATCTAATTGTCAGAGAATTTTCAGTCTAGCAGGTTATATTGTCTATGACAAGGTGTTCGATGTCTATCGCCTTTATAGGTGGCGGGGCGTTGTGCTGACTAGCAATATCTATTTGATTAGGGGAGGAAGTATTATGAAGAAAAGATTATTTGTTTTACTAAGTGTCTTGGCTATGTGCCTGGCTATGAATGCTGTGGCTTTGGCAGCGGAGCCTGCTGTAATTGCCGTCGAGGGGACAGGAGCTTACACGGTGGCGCCTGATCAGGCCTCAGTGGAGTTTACCGTAGAAAATACAGCCAAGACTGTACAGTTAGCTCAGACAGAAAATGCTCAAAAGGCCAGTCAGCTTTCTGCTGCTCTGAGTCGTCAGGGAATTTATAGCAAGGATATTCAGAGCAGTTACAGCCTGCGGCCTGTATACGATCGGAAGGATTATAGCAAAATAACTGGTTATACTGCCGAAAATAACTTCCGGGTTGTGGTTAATGATATAAACAAGTTGGGAGAGGTTTTGGATGCAGCCATGGCAAATGGTGCAAATCAGGTGTCTGATGTAAGCTATGGTCTAAAAGATGAAAAGGCTGCGCGAAATGAGGCTTTGCGTCGTGCAGTGCAGGATGCTAGAAGCAAGGCAGATGTAATTGCTTCTGCTTTGGGAGTGAAGATTATTGGTGTGCGTCTGGTAAATGAGCAGGGAATCAATATGGGGCGCTATGATTTAGCTGCTGTTCATATGATGAAGGCAGATAGAAAAGAGGCTGTTAATACTCCAGTAGCTCCTGGTACTATTGATTTCCACGCCAATGTACATGTAGAATATCAGATTCAGTAAGTTTAGAGGTTGCGCTATTATTGATTGATTTTGTAGGCAGAATGACGATGTGGCCACCACAAATACATTGTGGTCCTATTTGTTATTCTGCCTATGATTTTTAGATTATATCAAAAAAATATACAAATGTCCTCTGAGGCTATTGTCAATCCTTTTTAGCTCTGCTATAATATCCATTGTATGTAGAAAAACATCTTTATAGGGTGTACGGAGGTTTAAGTTAATTATGACAAAAACAGAAAAGAATGGATATTTTCTGGTAAGGGAAGAAATTTTGCCAGAAGCTATCAAAAAAACCATTAGGGTTAAGGAAATGTTGAAGCGTGGCGATGCCAGAACCATCAATGAAGCTGTAGAAAAGATGGAGCTGAGCCGCAGCGCATATTATAAATATAAGGATTATGTATTCCCGTTCTATGAAGCAAGTCAGAATAAAATTGTTACTTTGACCTTTCTGCTGGAACACAAAAAGGGAGTGCTCTCTAGTGTGCTGAATACTATCTCAGCAGATTCTGGCAGTGTATTGACCATCAATCAGGGAATTCCTCTGCAGGGTGTGGCTAATGCTACTGTATCTATTGAAACAGCTAATATGTCTGTGGATTTGGAGGCATTGCTGGACAAGTTGAGAATGGTAGATGGTGTGAAACGCATGGAGGTTCTGGGACAGGCGGCGCAGTAAGCAGTCATACCGGATAGTCCTGAGAGGAGAAGGTATAAATATATGTCCAAGGTGATTAAGATTGGTTTGTTGGGTTCTGGTACCGTTGGTACTGGTGTGGTAAGAGTTCTCAAGGAGAATGGTGCTGATATTGCCAAGAAGGCTGGCGCAGCCGTTATTGTCAAGAAGGTTCTGGTACGTGATATCAGCAAAAAGCGTCCTTATTTGGAGGATGTGGAGCTGACAGAAAATGCCCAGGATATTGTCAATGATCCTGAGATTGATATTGTAGTAGAGTTGATGGGTGGCTTGCATCCTGCCTTTGAGTATATGCTGGAAGCCCTGAAGAATGGTAAGCATGTAGTAACTGCCAACAAGGATGTAGTTGCTCAGATGGGACATGAGCTGCTGGATATGGCTGAGGCCAAGGGAGTGGATTTCCGCTTTGAAGCTAGTGTAGGTGGCGGTATTCCGATTATTACCCCATTGAAGGAATGTCTCACAGGCAATCGAATCACCGAGATTATGGGTATAGTAAATGGTACAACCAATTATATGCTGACTCAGATGACGGAGCAGGGGTCTGATTATGCCACTGCTTTGAAGGAGGCTCAGGACAAAGGCTATGCAGAGGCTAACCCTGCTGCTGATGTAGAGGGATTGGACGCTGCTAGAAAGGCGGCTATATTGGGGTCAATTGCCTTTAATAGCCGTGTTAGCTTGGATCAGGTTTCCGTGGAAGGTATAACCAATATTGAGCCAGCGGATATTAACTATGCCAAGGAATTGGGATATGTTATCAAATTGTTGGCTGTTGCCAAGGATTATGGTGATAAGGGTGTAAATGTACGGGTTCATCCTGTATTTTTGTCCAAATCTCATCCATTGGCATCTGTTAATGATGTATTTAATGCTATATTCATTCGCGGCAATGCCATTGGCGATGCGATGTTTTATGGTCGTGGTGCAGGTTCTCTGCCTACAGCTTCTGCGGTTACAGCAGATATTGTGAGTGAAACTAGAAATCTAGTTAGCGGCACTCATTCCATGGTAGGCTGTACCTGCTACAATCATCGCGATTTTTGTCCTTTGGAGGAGACAGAGTCCTCATATTATGTTCGTCTTCATGTAGATGATGAGCCAGGTGTATTGGGCAGCATTGCCACTGCCTTTGGTAAAAGCGGTGTTAGTCTGAAATCAGTTATTCAGACTCGCAAGGTAGACAACCATGCAGAGATTGTGGCTGTTACCCATGTAGTTCAGCACAAACATCTGCAGGCTGCTGCTGATATTCTCAAAGGGTTGAAGGTAGTAAATTGCATCAGGAGTATTATCAGGGTTGAACAGGACTAATCTCAGGAGGATTTGCTATGGAAGATTATAAGGAGAGCAGTCAGACTGTAGAGGCAGATAGTGAAAAGGAAAAATGGGTTAAGGTAAGGGTGCCTGGCACCTCTGCTAATTGCGGTCCAGGATTTGACTGTCTGGGGGTAGCCTGTACTATATATAATGAATTAGAGTTAAAACTGCTGCCAGAGAAAAAACTGGATATTAAAGTTAGTGGAGATGGTGCAGGCAATATACCTACAGATGAGCGGAATATTGTATGGCGTGCCATTCAAAAGCTTTTGTTCAAAGCTGGCAAGGATAAGGAGTATCAGGGTGCTGTTATTCGCATGCACAATGATGTGCCTTTGTCTAGGGGCTTAGGCAGCAGTGCTACTGCTATTGTAGGCGGTCTAAAGGCGGCTAATGAATATTTGGGAAGTCCTTTTTCTCGCAGGGATTTATTGCAGATGGCTACTGATATTGAGGGGCATCCTGACAATGTGGCACCGGCAATTTTTGGTGGCTTTACCATAAGTATTGTTCGCAATGGCCATCCAGAGTGCTTTTCCCTGATGCCAAAGCTGAATATGAAGTTGGTGGTTGCAGTGCCTGATTTCTTTTTGCCAACCAAATCAGCAAGAGCGGTGTTGCCAGCAGAGATTCCTATGAAGGATGCTGTTTTCAATATCGGCAGGGCAGCTATGCTGACAGCAGCACTTTGCAAGGGTAATAAGAGCTTTTTGCGCAGTGTTTTTGATGATGCACTGCATCAGCCATATAGAGCCAAATTGATTCCAGGTATGTATGATGTATTCAAGGCTGCTAAGTCGGCTGGGGCTTTAGGTGCTAGCATGAGCGGTGCAGGTCCCTGCTTGATTGCCTTTACGGTGGACAATCCTCAGGAGGTTGGGGAGGCCATGTGCAAGGCTTTTAAGGCTAATAAGGTGGAAGCCTGCTATCATATTTTTGACATTGACAGCCAAGGGGCTGTAGCTATTAATTAAAAATATTTTTAGGAGATTGAAGCCAATAAAAAGCTTCAGTCTCTTTTTTGTTGAAAAATTTTTACCATGCGGGTAAAATATCCTTGTTGATGGATAGTTCGGTCTAAGTGGGACATCGGACACCTCGTTATATGGTAAGATAAGCGAGTTGAGTATAGAAGGTGAAGGGATGACAGAGCAGAAATTTGGTGAGCTGGTGGCTAAAGCAGGAGGCAGAGCCTATATAGTTGGTGGCTGGGTAAGAGATTATCTTATGGGGCGCAATCCCCATGATAAGGATTATGTGGTTACAGGATTTAGTAAAGACAAATTTCAACAAGTTTTTTCAGATAGCTGGCTGGTGGGCAATGCCTTTCCTGTATTTATGTTATGTATAGATGGTGAATATAGGGAAGTTGCGTTGGCTCGTCGAGAGCGCAAAACCGGTACAGGTTATCATGGCTTTGCTGCAGAAAGCAGTGCGGATATAAGCATTGAGGAAGATTTATATCGGCGGGATTTAACAATCAACAGTATGGCTATGGATGTGATGTCCAAGGAATTAGTTGATCCTTATCGTGGACAGGCAGATCTTCGAGAGGGAATACTGCAGCCGGTATCAGAGCATTTCTGCGAAGATCCTGTTAGAGCCTTGCGAGCAGCTCGCTTTAATGCCAAATTGAATTTTGTGCCTTCTCCAAAGCTGTTGGAATACATGAAAGCCTGTGAGACAGAGCTGTTGTTGGAGCCCGGTGAGCGGATTTTTGGGGAATTAAAAAGGGCCTTGGAGTACCCTAATCCATCAGCATATTTTCGCTTGCTGAAGCAGGCAGGCTTGTTGCAGGCTGTTTATCCTGAAATATATGCCATGATTGGAAAAACTCAGCCAGTGGAATATCATCCTGAGGGAGATGCTTTTGAACATTCATTATTGATGCTGGCCAGGGTGGCAGAGAGGACAGATAATGTTATTGCTAGATTTTGTGCGTTGTGCCATGATTTGGGCAAAGGTGAAACCTCTTTGGAGATGCTGCCCCATCACTATGGACATGAGGTAAAGGGGTTGTCAGTGTTAAGCCATTGGAATCAGCGTATGACTTTGCCGAATCGCTGGCTGAAAGCAGCTAAGTATGTTATTAGTCAGCATATGAGGGCACCTCTTTTGAGCAAACCTAGTAAAATAAGCCAGCTGCTTATGTCCATGGATGCCATTAATCAGGATTTGCCGGTAGAGGATTTTAAGATTATTGTGGAAGCGGATCATCACAGTCTGCCATCTTATTTGGTGTATGCTCAGGAAGGAATTGATAGGCTTAAAGCTATTACAGGCTACGATGCACCAGCTAATATAAAGGGAGCGGCTATTGGTGAATGGCTTTGTCAGCAAAGAACTGCTATTTGTCGAGCCTGGTTAAAGGAAATCAGCATAAAAACAGCAAAATAAGAATTTGCTGTAAGGGCCTAAAAATTATTTTATATTTATTTATCACCAAAAGCAGGAATTAAAAGAGTTTTGTCGAAAAATATGTTATGTGAAAAATTTTCATTTATGTTTTATGGCGGTTATATCGCCGTAAATTTAATTAAGGGGTGAATTGCAATGGCTGTTTTTCCATATAAGGGTCAGATGCCTGAGGTGGCAGAGGATGCTTTTATTGCTCCAACAGCTTCCGTAGTTGGAGATGTGAAGATAGGAGCTGGTACTAATATTTGGTTTGGCTCAGTTGTTCGAGGTGATGTAAACAGTGTTGTTATTGGTAAGCATACCAATGTGCAGGACAATGCGACAATTCATACTATGAGCGATGCTCCAACTATTATTGGAGATCATGTAACTATTGGTCACAATGCCGTGGTGCATTGCAGTAAGGTAGGCAGTAACTGCCTCATCGGTATGGGTAGTGTTTTGATAGGTTATTCTGAGATTGGAGATAACTGTGTTATTGGTGCAGATACTTTTATTGCCCAGCACAAAAAAATACCTTCTGGCTGCCTAGTCTATGGCAACCCTGCCAAAATTATCCGAGAGCTGCGGGAGGATGAGCTGGAGGCATTGAAGGCATCTACAGAGAATTATTATCGTTTGGGACAGATTTATGCCAAGGAGTTGGCAGAATATGCTGCTCAGGAGAAGGCAGAAAAATAAAAATTTGTTGTATGATTTTTTGCTTCCAAGCAGGAAATTTATAATTTGTGTAGAATTATACAATTACAGGACGGAGGCAGGCAGTGTTAATATGGCTGCTTGTAAAGTCAAAAAGAGAGGTTAATGAAATGGAAAAAACTTTGGTGCTGATTAAGCCCGATGCTGTAAGAGCAAAGCATATTGGCGATATTATCAAGATTTATGAGGAAAAGGGTCTGGAAATCTTGGCTATGAAAATGCTGAAGATGGATGAGAAGCTGGCATCCAAGCATTATGAAGAGCATATCGGTCGTGATTATTATGATGATCTGATGGGATTTATGACTTCTGGACCTATCGTTGCCATGGTGCTTCGGGGAGAGGGTGCTATAGCCAATGTAAGAGCTATAAATGGCAAAACCAATCCTGCACAGGCTGCTGAAGGTACTATTCGCAAGCTTTATGCAGCTAGTGGCAGCCGCAATGCGGTTCATGCCTCTGATTCGCCAGAGAATGCCAAAAGAGAGATTTCTATTTTCTTCAATGCCGCAGAGATTTTTGACTAATACTCTGTATCAGGTGAGGTAAAAGGTTACCCATAATAGTCCTAGACAGAGGGCTGCATGGGGATAAAAGGGGGAAGTGTAATGAGCTTATATACTGCAAGAGGCGATAAGGGTATGACCGACCTGTTTACAGGTCAGCGTATTGCTAAGAATTCATGGCGTGTAAAGGCATATGGTGCCTTGGACGAATTTGGTTCTGCTTTGGGTATGGCTAGAGCCTTCTGTCAGAATGAGGAGGTAAGGGAGTGCATCCTCAAGATTCAGAAGTTGAACGGTCTATTGATGACTGATTTTGCCAGCATTAATAATTATGAGCCACAGATTACTCATGATCATGTAGTTTATCTGGAAAAAATGATTGATAAAATCGAAGAACAGCTTCATCCAACCCACGAATTTCTTATTCCTGGTGAAACGAAGGGTGGCGCTTGCCTTGATTTGGCTAGAACGGTTGCCCGTCGTGCTGAGCGTGTCATGTGGGACTTGGCTAAAAATGAGGTCGTTCCAGACGAGGATCGTATCTTCCTGAACCGTTTGTCAGACTTCTGCTTTATGCTGATGCGTTTGGAAGAGAATCGTTAAAAATTCCTTTACAATCGTAAAAAAATGTAGTAACATATGTAATGTTCGGGACGTAGCGCAGTTTGGTAGCGCGCTTCCTTGGGGTGGAAGAGGTCGTGGGTTCAAATCCCGTCGTTCCGACCATTTTTGTAACCCCAAAGCCGTCTAGTTGGTACTGGATGGCTTTTTTTATGCTTATTTTTGACAAATGTGTGTCAGGGCTGGAATATTGTGCTATAATATTGACTAAATCTGTTTGGGAGATGATTTTTTGACAAATAAAAAACCGCGGCTGCCGGCCATAGAATATATAAGAGGTATTTCCATGCTGGGGGTGGTTGGCATCCATACTGGTTCGCAATATCTGGCCAATGCAGCAGCCAATATGCATCTGGTGGCATTGTTTGAGGTTGTTACTAGATTCAGTGTACCGATTTTCTTTTTCATTTCGGCTTTTGGCATGTTTTATAATCTGGATATGAGCAAGCCATTTGATTATAAAAGCTTTCTTAGGCGCCGTATGAACACCGTATTGGTGCCATATATAATCTGGTCTCTGTTTTATCTTATTCATTATGCTGCCTTGTGGGGAGATACGAGTGTTCTTAGCCCGTTTTACATACTTTTTAGCATGGTTTTTGGCACAGCAGGATATCAATTGTATTTTATGGTAATTCTTTTGTGGTTTTACCTGATGATGCCTATATGGGTATGGCTAATACGTCGTATGAATTGGCTTTGTATGGGGGCTTTATTGGTATTTCAAATAGCCTTTGATTATTGGTCATGTTTTGTGCTGAATTCTGCTGGCGTAGATAATTTTCTGTTGCGCTCCTTGATAGATTACCGCTTGAATTACTGGGTAATGCATTATATTTTTATTTTTGTGCTGGGCGGTTATCTGGCGGTGCATATTGATTGGTTTATGAAGTTTATGTCAGATTATCGGGGCAGGATTGTGGGCTTTTTCTGGCTGACTCTGGCAGGGCTTTTAGGTTATTATTATTGGTTGATTTTCACCAAGGGATATACTCCCCTGGAGGGTATCAATACTGCGCAACAACTTTGTCCTGCGGGTATTTTCTATACATTGGGAGCAAGTTTGTTTTTCTTTGCTATCTTTACCATTTGGCGTTTGCCTGATGGACTGCGGCCTATTTTATCCGCTTTGGGCCGTCATTCTTATTTTGTTTATCTGGCCCACCCCGTGGCTATTACTTATTTGAGCTTGGCGCTGACTGGTACAGGCAGAATTATGACTGCGCCTATTGCCTTGGGGTTTTATGCAGCAGTGGTGGTTGTTACCATGCTGGCAGCAGTGGCTATGCGTCATCTGGGAGAGAGATGGCCTATGATAAATCAATTGACCATTGGTATCAATAAAAAGAAGTAGTTTGTGTATATACGAGAATAGGAGAGAGACAATGCATCAGGAATTTTTGATGGGCAATCAAGCTATTGCTCTAGGGGCCTTGGCAGCTGGTGTAAGGCTGGTAGCAGGTTATCCAGGGACACCATCCACAGAGGTTTTAGAAACCATTGCTAAAAACAGAGGTAATAATACATATGTAGAATGGTCTGTAAATGAAAAATCTGCTATGGAGGTAGGAGCTGGTGCTGCTTACACAGGAGCACGCACTATGGTGACAATGAAGCAGGTTGGATTGAATGTGGCCGCAGATCCTCTTATGAGCTTAGAGTATATCGGAGTCAAGGGAGGTATGGTGATATTAGTGGCAGATGACCCAGGTCCGATTTCTTCTCAGACGGAACAGGACACCAGACATTTTGCCAGATTCTCCAAGCTGCCATGTTTTGATCCATCTACGGTACAGGAAGCATATGATATGGTTCAGGATGCCTTTGAATATTCTGAAAAATACGGTACACCAGTATTCTTCCGTAGTACCACCAGAGTTTCCCACGGCTATGCATCTATCCAGGTCAAGGATTTAAATGAGTACAAAAATGTAGAGCCAGAGGGCTTTGTGAAAGATACCAAGAGATGGGTCATCTTTCCCAAGCTGAGTTATCAGGCTCATATCAATATTGAGGCTAGAAATGAGGAGCTATCTCAGGTATTTTCCAAATATGAGAGAAATATGCTGATTCCTGCTGAGAAGGATTGTATGGTTCCTAAAAAGGGAATCGCTACTGGAGGTTTTAGCTATACCTATGTAGCAGAGGCTATGGCTAAGTTAGGACAGCTGCGGGAGCTGAAGGTATCTACACCACATCCATTCCCAGAACAGCTGGCGGTGGAGTTCCTTACTGGCTTGGATGAGGTATTGTGTATTGAGGAACTGGATCCGGTTATAGAGCGGGAACTAGTATATATTGCTGGTAAATATCAGTTGCCAGTGAAGATTTTGGGCAAGTTGACTCATCATGTGAAAAATTCCGGAGAAAATACTATGGATAGTGTTCTGGAAAATATTGCAGAATTTACTGGTCAAAAGCTAGTCGCAGAAATAACTGCAGAGGGCGATGCCATGTCAATGCCAGAGCTGCCCGTAAGGCCTCCTGTACTGTGTGCTGGTTGTCCACATCGTGCTTCCTTCTATGCCGTGAAAAAGGCTATGCAGGGGAGAAAGACAATTTTCTGTGGTGATATTGGCTGTTATACTATGGGCAATGCTATGCCTTTGGATATGGTAGATACCTGTCTTTGCATGGGGGCTGGTCTGGGGATTGCCCAGGGGGTAGGACATATAGAGCCTGATACTAGTTGTTTTGCCTTTGTAGGGGATTCCACCTTCTTTGCAGCGGCTATTCCAAGTGTGGTGAATGCTGTTTACAATCAGGCAGAGATGACCCTGATTGTATTGGATAATTCCACCACAGCTATGACAGGTCATCAGCCTCATCCTGGTACTGGTCACACCATGATGGGTGAAGTGGTTGCCAAGGTGAATATTGAAGCTGTTTTAAAGGGGATTGGTGTTACTGCTGTGGAAACTGTTAATCCTCTTGATTTGGACAAGTCAATTGAAGTGGTGAAAAAGATGGCAGGGCTGTCTGGTGTGAAGGCGATTATCTTCAAATATCCATGTATAGCCATTACCAAGCCAGAGGGCAAGATGGCTGTGGATAGAGATAAGTGTATCAGCTGCCGCAAATGTATTAGAGAAATAGGGTGTCCAGGCCTGATTATTCACAATGGACTGGTGACAATTGATGCTAGTCTCTGTACCGGCTGTGGTCTGTGCAGTCAGATTTGTCCCTTTGAGGCCATAGGAGGATGCTGATATGAGTAAAAATATTGTTTTGTGTGGTGTAGGTGGTCAGGGGACCATTCTAGCGTCCAAGTTGATTTCTGCTGCGGCTATGGCTCAGGGGATGGCGGTAAAAAGTGCTGAGACCATTGGTATGGCTCAGAGAGGCGGCTCTGTATTTAGCCATATTCGTATAGGTGAGGATGCTGTGTGTCCTATGATTGCCAAGGGGACAGCAGATATTATTCTGGGCTTTGAGCCGGGAGAAACAGTTCGTATGTTGCCATATCTCCGTGAGGGAGGTTTGGTTGTGGTTAGCAAGCGAGCCGTAATGCCTGTTACAGCGGCGCTGGCTGGCTCTAACTACAACGGGGATGAAATGGTTCAATATCTTCATTCGGTTGTGGATAGATTGATGGTGGTTGATACAGACAAAGCTTGTCAGGAACTGGGCTCTGCCAAAATCGTCAACCTGCTGCTTTTGGGGGCTGCGGCGGCTAGTGGTGAGCTGGGACTTACTATAGAAAATATTCGTCAGACGGTACTGCAGAAGGTGCTACCTAAATTTCATCAGCTTAACTTTAGTGCTTTGGATTATGCTGCCAAGCTGAAGTAATCCTAGGCTAAAAATACATTAAGTAAGGAAAGGGAAATGTGCGATGGAGATTTCACAGGAACAAATCAAGCTGGTCAATAATCGTATTCATGCCTTGGTTAAGGCAGAAAGCTTTTATGGCAAAAAATTGGAGGAGGCTGGTATTGAAAATATTACCAGCGCCGAGGACTTTTACAAGCTGCCATTTTCTGAAAAAAATGACTTGCGGGATGCTTATCCCTTGGGACTGATGACAGTGCCAGAGGAGGAGATTGTAAGAATTCATTCTTCTTCCGGTACTACTGGTCTGCCGGTTATTATTCCTTATACCCGTAAGGATGTGGAGGATTGGGCTGCTATGTTTGCTCGCTGTTATGCTATGGCAGGCATTACAGATAAGGATAGAATTCAGATTACAGCAGGTTATGGCCTTTGGACCGCAGGTATAGGTTTTCAGGCTGGTGCTGAGAAGCTTGGCGCTATGACCGTGCCTATGGGGCCAGGTAATACTGATAAACAGCTGCAGATGATGCAGGACATGAAGAGTACAGTTCTCTGTGCTACCTCCTCCTATGCATTGCTCTTGGCTGAGGAAATTCAGAAGCGTGGTGTGGCAGATAAGCTGTATCTTCGCAAGGGCGTTATTGGCTCTGAGCGCTGGGGGCAGAAAATGCGTGATCGCATTTCCAAGGAACTGGGAATTGAGCTTTATGATATTTATGGTTTGACTGAAATTTATGGACCAGGTATTGGTATCAGCTGTAAATACGATAATGGTATTCATTATTGGGATGATTATGTATATATTGAGATAATTGATCCAGTGACTTTGGAACCGGTAGCTGATGGAGAATGGGGCGAAATTGTTATTACTACTTTGGTAAAGGAAGGGGCTCCTCTTATTCGCTACAGAACGCATGATATTTCTCGTATTATTCCAGGTGAATGTCCATGTGGCAGTAAATATCCACGTTTGGATGTTATTGGTGGACGTACTGATGATATGATTAAGATTAAGGGCGTTAATGTATTCCCTAAGCAGATTGAGGAGATTTTGCAGGAATTCCCAGAGTTGTCCAGTGAGTATCAGATTCGTATTTCTCATTTGGACGGTAAGGATACAATGCGTATCTATGTTGAAACCAATGGTATGGTAGACTTCCTGGATATGGCTCATAGGGTAGCGGTTAAGGTGAAGAGCCGTATTGGCTTTACACCACTGGTAAAGGTGGTAGAAATCGGCTTGCTGCCTAGAAGCATGAAAAAGACCAAGCGGGTAATTGATGAGCGTTATGAATAAAAAAATAAAAAAATAAAATTTTTTGTTGACAAGCTCGTACCCATATGGTAATATATGATTGTTGTTTGACACAAGAGGTCAACAAAGACAACAGTTGCCGAAGTGGCGGAATTGGCAGACGCACTTGACTCAAAATCAAGCGTAGTTACCCTACGTGCCGGTTCGAGTCCGGCCTTCGGCACCATTGCGAATGATGGTCTTGTAGAGAAATCTGCAAGACCTTTTTTGTGTCTAAAATAAAGCATAATTTTTATTTTTCCCGTAGCTTTATAGATTTTGATTTGCAAATCATGTTACTCTTTACTGAGGCATGGCAATACCCTTCCCGGCACGCTCGCGCTATATGACGAGGTGTCCGGCGCCCTGCCCCTTCATAAATAACAAAATGTAGTGCTCCTTATAAGGGGTGAACTATATCGATACCCTCGTCGAAACCCCAATGTAAGAAAATGCAGTTGCATTTTC
>CAKPVW010000037.1 GCA_934196075.1 uncultured Anaerovibrio sp. | reverse complement strand
TAAATGGCGGATAACTTTGATGTTACTGCAAAGATACATAATTTTGCGGTTGTTCATCCAAACGCAAAGATCGGTAAGAATGTGGAAATAGGCCCATTTACCGTAATTGGCGAAAATGTAGAAATTGATGAGGGAACTATTGTAGGGCCAAGTGTGGTCATTACTGGATGGACTAAGATAGGTAAGGATTGTCATATTTTTCAGGGAGCGTCCATTGGTGAGGAACCTCAGGATTTGAAATTTGCTGGGGAAAAGAGCTATACCATTATTGGCAACCGCACCAAGGTTCATGAATTTTGTACCATTCATAGAGCTACTGGTGAAGGCGAGGTCACCAAGATTGGTGATGACTGTCTGCTGATGGCATATGTACATGTGGCTCACAACTGCATATTGGGCAACAATGTTATTATGGCCAATGCGGCCATGGTGGCAGGCCATGTAGTGGTGGAGGACCGGGCTATTATTGGCGGCAAAGCTGGTGTGCATCAGTTTGTCCGGGTTGGCAAGCAGTCCATGATCAGCGGTATGTCCCGCAATATACATGATGTTGTACCGTATACCATTGTAGATGGCTTCCCAGCTAGAGCTTGTGGTTTGAATAGTGTGGGTATTGCTAGAGCAGGTATTGCTCCAGCCAACCGTCGTCAGATTAAGCTGGCTTATCGTCTATTATATCGTTCCGGACTGAGATTGAAGGATGCGATTTCTGCTATAGAGCAGGAGGTTGAATCCTGCCCAGAGGTGGAGCATATGCTGCAATTCCTACGCAATGCAGATCGTGGCATTTGCCGCCCTGCTGGTCATGTCGGTGACAAGAAGCAGGGGGACAAATCCTCAGAGGCTGAAGAAGTAGAAGAATCTGAGGACTGATTTGGTTAGATAAAATTTGCTGGAGGCTGATTGTTTTTATGAAAAAAATAGGATTGCTGGCAGGTGTAGGCAGGCTTCCAGTGGAGTGTGCCAAGGCCGCGGCAGCCATGGGTTATGAGGTTTATGCAGTAGGTCTTATTCCCGGCGTTGATCCTGAATTGAAGGAATGTACTGCTGATTATACGGATATTAGTGTTGCCAAGCTGCAGGCTATTATTGACTATATGAAGGCCAAAGAGGTAACAGAGATTACCCTGCTGGGCAAGGTTACCAAGGAGCTTTTGTACAGTGGTGACCATGCCGCACCGGATATGCGTATGTTATCCTTGATGTTTACCCTGCCAGATCGCAAAGATGATACCTTGATGTTAGCCTTTGTCAAGGAGCTGGCCAAGGATGGTCTTGAGGTTTTTGATCAGACTGCTCTTATTCGTAGCTTGATGCCAGCGCCAGGTGTTCTCACCAAGCGGGAGCCTACCCCACAGGAACAGCAGGATATGAAGTTCGGTATGAAAATGGCTCGGGAAATCGGCCGTTTAGATGTGGGCCAAACTGCTGTGGTAAAGCAGCAGGCTGTTATGGCTTTGGAGGCTATCGAGGGCACTGATGCCTGCATACGCCGTGGCGGTGAGCTGGCTAGAGGCGGTGCTGTGGTAGCCAAGACAGCCAAGCCGAATCAGGATTTGCGCTTTGATGTACCGGCAGTGGGCATGAAAACCATGGAAATCATGGTAGAGGTTGGAGCTTCTGCATTGGTTATTGAAGCAGGCAGAACCCTGCTGGTGGAAAAGGATAAGGTAATAGCATTGGCTGAAGCCCATGATATTACTATTGTGGCAATGGAATAAGGGACCAGGGACGCGGTGGATGCAGCTTTGTATTCTCGCGTCTTTTGTGTGTTTTTTTGAGGGAATGTATGAAGATTATGTTGTCAGCTGGAGAGGCCTCAGGAGACCTTCACGGAGAGGGACTGGCCAAGGCCATTCACCAGCTAAAGCCTGAGGCAGAGCTCATAGGCTTTGGTGGACCTAAAATGGCACAGGCCGGCGTTCGCCTATGTGCAGATATGCGTGAATATAGTATAATGGGAGTATGGGAGGTTATTAAAAATCTATCTAGGATTTTTGCCTTGCTAAAAAAGCTGACTAACTTTATGGCAGAGGAAAAGCCTGACTTGCTGGTACTGATAGATTATCCGGATTTTAATTGGCGTCTGGCAGCCAAGGCTCGCAAAATGGGCATTCCGGTTTTTTCTTATATCCCACCTTCTGCCTGGGCCTGGCGCAAGGGGAGAGCAAAAAAATGTGCTGCACTGGCCAATGAGCTGGCAGCGATTTTTCCTTTTGAATTGCCTGTATACCAGGCAGCTGGAGCGAATATAAGCTTTCAGGGAAATCCCCTAATTGATTTGGTAAAATCTACCATGACAGAGTCAGAGGCTAGAGCTTATTTTCAGGTTCCTGCTGAGGCTGAGCCGGTACTGCTTTTGCCCGGCAGCCGTAAACAGGAAATACAGGGATTGTTTCCTACCATGCTGGAGGCAGCTGTACTGCTGAAAAAAGAACGTCCATCTTTGGAGTTTTATGTGCCAGTGGCCTCTGGAATTGATAAAAATACATTGGCTCATATGGCAGAGCAATATGCGGTGCCAATACATTTTACCCATGATAAAAATTATGATTTGATGAATATCGGCAGTTTTGCCATAGCCACCTCTGGCACAGTGGTGCTGGAGGCTGCTATTATGGGATTGCCCTGTGTGGCTTTATACCGCATGGCTCCTCTTAGCTACGCTATAGGCAAAATGTTGGTGAAGATAGATAATTTTACTCTGCCTAATATTTTGGCTGGCAGAGCTGTACAGCAGGAGTTACTGCAGGATCAGGTTACCGGCCCTCAGGTGTATGAGGCGGCTCGCCGCTTCTATAGAGAGGCTGGCTACAAACAGCAGGTATTGCAGGGCTTGCAGGAGGCTGTAAGCAAGTTGGGGGCACCAGGAGCAACCGCCAGGGTAGCCCAGCGTATTGTGGCAGCAGCGGAGAAGTACAGCAGGACGGAGGTCGTTAAATGAAAAGTTACATGCGGTTGTTAGCATATATCAAACCTTATACTAGACGGCTGGCTTTGGCTGTGGTATGTATTATTATGGCAGCAGGTGCCAATTTGTACCTGCCTTGGATTATTAAGGACATGATAGACGATGTGCTTATGTCCAAGGATATGGTGATGCTGAATTTGATTGCTGCTGGTATTCTAGTGGTAATGTTTACCCGTGGTGTATTTTACTATGGACAAAGCTATCTGGTATCTTATGTAGGGCAACGGGTAATTATTGATGTCCGCAGTGTGCTTTTCCGCAAATTTCAGCGGATGCCTATGTCCTATTATGATAGACAGCAGACTGGTACGGTAATGAGCTATATTACCAACGATGTGGCTGTAATGCAAAGCGCTATTGTGGATAATCTTATTGAGCTGGTAACAGAAAGTTCGATTCTTATTGGCTCATTGGGCATGATGATTTATCTGGATTGGAAGCTTAGTCTGCTGACTCTAATGACCATTCCTTTGGTTGGTTTTGCCATGAAGATATTTGGTCGGAAGTTGAAGCGTTCCAGCACTGTAATTCAGGAGCGGGCGGCGGAGATTACTTCCCTGCTGCAGGAAAGCATTTCGGCCATTCGAGTGGTAAAGTCCTTTGTACGGGAATCCTATGAAATTAAGCGCTTTGAGGAGCAGAATTGGCGTAATTTCCAGGCTGCCATGAAGAATGTTAAGCTGAGCAGTTTGCTGACTCCAACTGTAGAGTTTTTGGCAGCTATTGCTGTTACCTTTATTGTTTGGTTTGGCGGCTATGAGGTTGTTAACGAGGTTATTACTGCCGGTGAGTTGGTAGCATTCCTGACCTATGCGGTTAATCTGGCCAACCCTGTCAAGCGTTTATCCAGAGTATATGCGGCTATTCAGAAGGCCATGGCAGCAGCTGAACGTGTTTTTGCCATTATGGATTTGGATGAAAAGATTACTGATGTACCAGATGCCAAGCCTTTGCCGCCAATTAAAGGCAAGGTGGAGTTCAAGGATATTACCTTTTCCTACAAGGAAGGCCAGCCTGCTCTCCAGCATATTTCCCTCAAGGCTGAACCAGGTCAGATGATTGCTCTGGTAGGCCCCAGTGGCAGCGGTAAATCAACTATTGCCAATCTGATTCCTCGTTTTTATGATGTGGATTCTGGTGTTATCACCATTGATGACCATGATATTCGACAGGTAACCGCAGATTCTCTGCGGGAGCAGATTGGTCTGGTGCCACAGGAAACCATGCTGTTCAGCACTACGGTAATGGAAAATATCCGCTATGGACGTTTGGAAGCCTCTGATGAGGAGGTTATTGAAGCTGCCAAGGCTGCCAATGCGGAGGAATTTATTAAGGATCTGCCTGAAGGCTATAATACCAAATTAGGAGAGCGTGGCTTGAACCTTTCTGGTGGTCAGCGCCAGCGGTTGGCTATTGCCAGGGCTATTCTCAAAAATCCAAGGGTGCTGATTTTGGATGAGGCCACTTCTGCTCTAGATACAGAGAGTGAAAAAATCGTTCAGGATGCCTTGGATAAATTGATGGTGGGGAGAACTTCCTTTGTGATTGCCCATCGTCTTTCTACTATTTTCAATGCAGATCAGATTTTTGTGGTGGAAAATGGGCATCTGCGGGAGCACGGTACCCATGAGGAACTTCTGGCAGCTGGAGGCCTGTACAGCAATCTGTACCACATCCAGTTTAGACAGAATCAAGAAGGATAAGGAGACGCTTTTATGCGACTATTATATAATGTAGCAGCAGTATTGGTAGTTATTTTGATGATACCTGCCTTCTGCGTGCGGGCCATTAGAGAAAAGGGCTTTGTTAATCGAATAAAGCAGCAGCTGGGATTTTTGCCTCAGCATGCCCTGGACAAGGTTGCCCGCAAAAATTGTATATGGGTTCATGCAGCCTCTGTGGGAGAAATTGTGGCAGCCAGCCCCCTTATCAAGGAATTTCGTCGAGAATTTCCTAACACACCTATTTTGGTGTCTGTTTTTACCAACAGTGGCTACGAAATGGCCAATAGGATCATCAAGGATGCAGATAGTATCATTCATTTTCCTTTTGACCTGCCTTGGCTTTCGGCCCATCTTCTTTATAAGGTTCGTCCAAGGGCATTTATGCCTGTAGAGACTGAACTTTGGCCAAATTTCCTTCAGGCAGCCAAGAAGCTGGATATTCCAGTAATGATGGTTAATGGACGCATTAGTGAAAAAAGTGTATCAAGATATCGTTATTTACATAGTATTTGGTATGATATGCTGGATACTATTAAGTATTTTGCCATGCAGTCCTCAGTGGATGCAGAAAATATTTTGCGTCTGGGAGCAAGCAAGGACTTGGTAACTGTTACGGGCAATACCAAATTTGATCAGACTTATACCAATGTTAGTCCTGAGGAAAAGCAACAGCTGATTCGAGAGCTGGGGTTGGAGGATAATGAAGGTATTTTTCTAGCTGGCTCTACGCACAAGGGTGAGGAGGAACAGATATTGGCAGCCTTTGAGGGGATTCGCAAAACTCATCCCAAGGCTCGCCTAGTTATTGCTCCTCGAGCTGTGCTGCGGACTGGTGCTATCCAAACCATGTGTCAGCAGAGAGGCTTTACCTCTGCCACTAGAACTCAGCTGCAGGAGAAGCCAGCCCAGGGACATGACGTAGTTATCCTCAATACTATTGGAGAGTTGGGCAAGGTTTATAGTATTGGTGATGTGATATTTGTAGGAGGCAGTTTGATACCTCACGGCGGTCACAATATTTTGGAGCCTGCTGCCCATGGCAAGGCTATTATTGTAGGGCCTCATATGTTTAATTTTAAAGACACACATCTGCTTTTTTCCAACCGCAAAGCGGTGGTTACAGTAAAGGATCAGGAAGAGCTGGTCAAAGCAGCCTCGGAGCTTTTTGTCAATGTGGCAGAACGGAGACGCATGGAGCAGGAAACCCTGAAAATATGTGCTGAAAATCGAGGTGCCGCTCGTAGAACAGCAGTGATTCTCCATGATTTGCTGGATCGCTGTGAAGCCAAGGACAAGGTTAAGGCTATAGATAAGCTGGAGAATTTTCAGACTTATTTTATGCAATTAATACATTGTCGAGAGCCTCAGGGCTTTGGGCTGAAAGCTATGGTAGCTTTTCTCCATGGCTGTGCTTATATTTACGGTTTTTTGTTGAATATCAAGCTGACCTGTTATAGCAGCGGTTTATTTACCAAGAAAAAGCTGTCTTGTTATGTAATCAGCCTAGGCAATATTACCGTGGGAGGCACCGGCAAAACCCCTACAGCCCAGCGACTGGCCAAGGCTATTCGAGATATGGGCTACAAGGTGGTTATTCTCAATCGAGGCTATCGAGCCAAATGGCAGGGAGAAATAGGTGTTGTCTCTGATGGACATGAGCTGAAGATGGACGCAGCCACGGCTGGGGACGAGGCCTTTATGCTGGCCAAGCATCTGCCCAATGTACCTGTGTTGATTGGGCCGGAACGTGCCAAGACTGGTCAGTATGCTGTAGAACACTTTGGGGCACAGGTGGCTATTTTGGATGATGGCTATCAGCATTGGCAGCTGGAGCGCAATCTGGATGTGGTACTGATAGATGCTGTCAATGTATTTGGCAATGGTCATATTCTGCCAAGAGGCACCCTGCGGGAGCCATTATCTCATCTTAGCAGGGCTGATGTTTGCCTCTTAACCAAGGTAGATCAAGCAGAGCCAGGCTCCATTGCTTATATACGCAAAAAGATTGCGGAGTACGGCAAGAATCCGGTGGTAGTAGAGAGTATTCATCAGCCTCAGGCCTGTATTGAGCTGGGGGACTGGGTGAAAAACATTGCCAGCGAGGGTTCGCCTATTGATATTATCAAAGGGAAAAAGATTATTGCCCTATCAGCTATTGGCAATCCGGCTTCCTTTGAGCAGACTTTGTGCAATTCCGGGGCTGAGGTTATAGAAAGCTTTCGTTTTCCAGACCATCACGAATATACCCTGCAGGAAATTCAAGATGCCATGGATCAGGCCATTCGTGAAGGGGCTGAAGCTATAGCAACTACTGAGAAGGATGCTGTAAAGCTGCCTCGCTTGCCGGAAAAAGAGGGGAATCTGCCTATCTATGTAATTACCGTAGAGGTGGTAATGCAGGATGAAGGCCAGCAGATAGGTCAGCTGCTGCAGCAGCGAATAGAAGATTTTTTCAGGGGGTCAGAAAAGAAATGAATACATTGTGTGTAATTCCTGCCAGATATGCTTCTACCAGATTGCCTGGTAAGCCACTGGCTGATATAGCAGGCAAACCTATGATAGTCAGAGTATATGAGCAGGCCTCCAAGGCCAAAAGGCTGTCAGGAGTTATTGCGGCGGTGGATGATGAAAGAGTCTATGATGCATTGGTATCTCATGGCGGACAGGCCATGATGACCGCCAAAAATCATCCTACTGGTACAGATAGGTTGGCAGAGGTGGCAGCAGCCCACCCAGAGGCAGAGTTGATTATCAATGTGCAGGGAGATGAACCATTGATAGAGCCAGATTTGATAGATGCTCTGGCGGCAGCTTTTGATGAAGACACTGAGCTGCAGATGGCTACTGTCAAATCCCCTATGACCGATGTGGAGGAAATGAAAAATCCCAACAATGTAAAGGTTGTAACGGATAAAAATGGTTATGCGTTGTATTTCTCTCGCTCTTTGTTGCCATATCCAAGGGAAAATACTGGAGCGGTGGTGTACAAGCATATTGGCATTTACGCCTACAAGCGGGATTTTCTACTAAACTATGCAAAAATGCAGCCTACGGAGTTGGAGCAGACAGAATCCCTGGAGCAGCTGCGGGCTTTGGAAAATGGTTATAAAATTAAGGTAATTGCTACAGATTTTCATTTTGTAGGAGTTGATACTCCTGAGGATTTGGCTGAGGTAAATAAATTGTATCAGGAACGGCTTTAATGCTGGGGAAGGGTGGTATATTATGAATACTGTACAGGTAGGAAATTTTTCGATAGGTAATGGACAGCCTTTGGCCTTATTGGCAGGCCCATGTGTTTTGGAAGGGCTGGACAGATGTTTGCTTATTGGCAGAACTATCAAGGAAATCACTGATCGTTTGGGCATCCCTTATGTATTCAAGGCTTCTTTTGATAAGGCTAATCGTTCCTCCTTCAATGGCTTTCGTGGGCCAGGTCTGAAAAAGGGCTTGGAGATGCTCAAGACCATTAAGGATGAGCTGCAGGTTCCTATTGTTACTGATGTACATACCGAGGAGCAGATTGCTCCTGTTGCCAAGGTGGCAGATATTATTCAGATTCCGGCGTTCCTTTGCCGTCAGACGGATCTTCTTTATGCAGCAGCCCAGAGTGGTGCGGTAGTTAATGTGAAAAAGGGCCAGTTTATGGCTCCAGGGGATATGCGTAATGTAGTAGACAAGCTGCATGAAGGCGGCTGTTCTCAGATTCTTCTTACAGAGCGTGGCGCTTCCTTTGGCTACAACAATCTGGTAGTAGATATGCGTACCTTCCCTATTATGCGTTCCTTTGGCTACCCAGTAGTATTTGATGGCACCCATAGTGTACAGCTGCCTGGTGGTGCAGGTACCTGCTCTGCTGGCAATCGGGAGTTTGTGCCAAATTTGGTGCGGGCTGCTGTAGGTGCTGGTGTGGATGCTCTCTTTATGGAGGTTCATGATAATCCTGAGGAGGCTCTCTGTGATGGACCAAATATGGTTTATCTAGACAAGCTGGAAGATTTGCTCAAGGATGCTTTGGCTATTCATGAGGTCGTTCGTAAGCATTTGAAGTAATTAGAGGGGAAATATATGATTAAGGATTCAGCTATTGAAACTTTGAAAATAGAGGCGGCTTCTGTTACCAAGCTGATTGAGCGTATAGATGATGAATTTGAGGCTGCGGTAAATTGCATTTTGGATTGTCATGCCCGAGTAGTGGTAACTGGCATGGGCAAATCTGGGCATATAGGCAGAAAAATTGCGGCTAGTCTAGCCAGCACTGGCACACCAGCCTTTTTTATGCATCCGGCAGAGGCCTTTCATGGTGATTTGGGCATGGTTACTGCTGATGATGTGGTTATTGCTATTTCCAATAGCGGTGAAAGCACTGAGGTGGTAAATATTCTGCCTATTATTAAGCGCATTGGAGCCAAGATTATTGCTATGTGCGGCCGTAGAGAATCCACCTTGGGCCGTAATGCAGACTATTTTGTCAATATTGCTGTAGAACGGGAGGCTTGTCCTTTGGGATTGGCACCAACAGCCAGCACCACCGCTACATTGGCTATGGGTGATGCCATTACCGTGGCACTCCTAGAGGCAAGAAATTTTACCAAGCAGGATTTTGCCCTGTTTCATCCCGGTGGTTCTCTGGGCAGAAAACTTTTGCTGACTGTAGAGAATGTTATGCATAGCGGTGAGGACAATCCTATTATTCACTGTGGACATACTGCTCAGGAAGCCCTGTTTATGATGACTGACAAGGGGTTGGGAGCTACCTCTGTAGTGGATGAGGATGGCAAATTTATTGGCTTGGTAACAGATGGAGATATTCGACGCGGCTTGGCCAAGGGCAGCCAATTCTTGAACGAGGCGGTAGAGAATATGATGACCAAATCTCCTCAGACCATTACCAAGGACAAGCTGGCAGCAGAAGCTCTTTCTGTTATGGAGAAGCACAAGCCTAGACCGATTACGGTACTGCCGGTTATTGACGAGGCAGGACAGCCAATAGGTATTGTTCATTTGACTGATTTGTTGCGACAGGGAGTTGTCTGAGATGGAATTTAGAGCAGATGCATTGGAACGAGCTGCCAGAATCCGCATGGTAGTTATGGATGTAGATGGTACTATGACAGATGGCCGGATATATATTGGTCCCGAGGGAGAAGCCGTCAAGGAATTCTCAGTGAAGGATGGCATGGGGATTACCATGCTCCATACTGCCGGTCTCAAAACTGCTATTATTACAGGACGAAAATCTGAGATTGTGGAGAGACGGGCTGCAGAGTTGAAGATTGATAGTGTATGGCAGGGGGTCAAAGATAAGCGGGAGGCCTGGCAGAAAATAAAGGAAGAAATTGGGCTGACTAATAAGGAAATTGCCTATATTGGTGATGACCTGAATGATTTGTCCCTGCTGATGCAGGCTGGTCTTGCTTGCTGTACCGGGGATGCCCAGCCTGAGGTGAGAGCAGTTTCTCATGTTATTTCCTCCAACAATGGTGGATATGGTGTTATCAGAGAAATTGCCGAATTGATTCTGAAGACTCAGGGCAAGTGGCAGCAGTTGGTGGACGCCTTTGCAGGAGCCAAGTCCATACCTAATTATGCCCAATAAATCTTTCAGTCCCAATTCAGATGTGTTGAGTAAAATAAATCTGACAACGGCAGCCTTTAGGGGTTATAATAAATCAGCACATTTTATCGTTGCGGAGGAGTTTTAATGGTATATAATTTACTTATGCTTATGAGCTGGATTGTGTGCAGGATGCCTCATAGCTGGCTGATGGTATTGGGCAAGGGCCTAGGCATACTGTATTACAGGCTTATAAAAAAACAGCGTAATTTAGCAATAAAGCAAATGAAGGAATCTTTGCAGATTTCCCAGCAGGAGGCTGAGAGACTGGTACGGCTTTCCTTTATAAATATGGGGCGGAATTTCATGGAGGTTCTCTATATGCCGGCCCTGAATAAGAAGAATTTTTCCAAATACATAGAGATTGATCATTTGGAAAGAATGGAGCAGGCTCTGGCTGAAAAGCGGGGCGTGGTGGTACTTACTGGTCATGTAGGAAATTGGGAGTGGCTTTCTGCTTCCTTTACCATGAATGATATGCCGGTGACAGCCATTGCCAAGCCTCAGCCTAATATGGATTATACTCATGCTTTGGATGAGCTTCGTTCCAGAATCAATGTGGAGATATTCTCCCGAGGAACCAGTGAGCTTTTGTCCGCAGCCAAAGCCCTGAAAAAAGGCAAGATACTGGGCTTTTTGGCTGATCAGGATGCAGGACCTGGCGGAGCTTTTATTGAATTTTTAGGTAAGACCGCCTCTACCCCTATGGGGGCAGCGGTATTTGCCAAAAAATTTAATTCTCCTGTGGTGCCTGCCTTCATTATTCGTCAGCCTGACGGACATCATAGGGTAGAAATCGGTGAAATTCTTCGGTATGAAGATACAGGAGATTCCGATAGGGATTTGTACAATCTTACCTATAAGATGACCAAGATTTTGGAGAAAAAGATACTGGATAATCCTACTCAGTGGCTGTGGTTCCAAAAGCGTTGGAACACCAAGCTAGAGCAGCAGAAAATCAAGCATCATACCGTAAAGACAGAGGTAGTACAGAATGACCAAAACGCATAAAATTCTCATAGGCATTGTGGTGGCAGCCTTGGCAGCTTTGTGTTATTGGACTGTACAGTCCGTACCTCAGCCTGCTGATGATGCATCGCCTTTGGAGAAGCGTGTTATGACCTATAATGGCAATACCATCAGCGAGGAAAAGGATGGCAGAAAAGTGTGGGAGCTGACAGCTGAATCCATGGAGGTAGATATTGATACTCAGGATGCCAGCATTACAAATATGGATGCCAAATTCTATACGGAGGATGGTCGCACCATCCACGTGATAGCGCCCAAGGCTCAATATAAGGCCAAGGATAAATTTTTAACTGTAGAGGGAGGCATCAAGGGAGATAGTACCGATGGTGCTCATCTCAGAGCAGATAAGTTGGAGTGGAAAGCCCAGGAAAACCAGCTGGCCCTCATAGGCAGTGCAGAACTGCAGCGGGATAGTGATGCGGTGAAGGCTCAGGGAGATAGGATTGAGTCTCTGGATGGCTTCAACAAATTTAAGATTATTGGTCATGCCCATTTGGAAAAGGGGAATAAATAATGTTTAACAAAAGAACTTTGGTCAGAGCTTTGGCCATGGCAGCCGTGTCTGGCATGATAGCTACTGGTACTCTGTTTGCAGCGGGGGAGCCTACTTCTCTAGATGCAGATAATGTAGAATATGATATGACCACCGGTGTAGTAACAGCTACCGGGGATGTATTGATGGTACAGGGTGATCTGAAGGTAACCGGCCAGCAGGCTCAGTACAATTCCAAAACTAAGGAAGGCCGGGTAGAAGGGAATGTTATTGCCACTCAGTCCGCCAAAAACATGCGGGTAACAGCTCAGAAGGTTACCAGTGATGCCCAGCAGCATATGGTGGCCTCTGGTGATGTATACGGTACCATGGAGGACAAAACCTTTAGCGGTGCTGTTGTGGAATATTTTCAGCCTCAGGATTATGTACTGATACCTCAAGGAGGAACCATTACTTCTCAGGACGGCGTGTTCACTGCCGATGTAATGGAAGGTTACCTCAAGGATGAGCATCTTGTGGGTCGCGGCAATGTTCATGTGGTAAGTCAGCCCAATGATATGGAGGCTGGCGGTGACGAGCTGAACTATTATGGTTTGGATCAGGGCAAGGCTGTGCTGACAGGCAATGCCTGGGCAGTACAGTACAACAATACCTTGAAAAGCAATCAGCTGACTATTTTGCTGGCCAAGGATGGCAAAGCCAAAGTTTCGGAGTAATGGCTCCAAAAAGGATATGGCCAGAGAGCATATCTGTGGCCTAAAATATGAGGATAATTAGGATTTTGGGGGAATTGCCAGGTGCATATTCAAGTAAAAAATTTAGTAAAAACCTTTAAGCAGCGCAATGTGGTTGATGGAGTTTCCTTGCGGGTGGACAAGGGTGAAATTGTGGGGCTTCTAGGAGCCAATGGCGCCGGCAAGACCACTACCTTCTACATGATTGTAGGTTTGGAGACGCCAACCTCTGGTCAGGTGATGATATCTGATATTGATATTGGCAGAATGCCCATGTACAAAAGAGCACGGCTGGGAATCAGCTATCTGGCGCAGGAGGCCTCCATCTTCCGCAATCTGACAGTGGAGGAGAATATCATGTCCATTTTGGAGTATGTAGATGAAATGGACAAGGCTGCCAAGGAGAAGAAGCTGAACGATCTTTTGGAAGAATTCCATGTAAGCCATGTACGGGATCGCCTTGGCTCTGAGCTGTCCGGCGGTGAGCGTCGACGGGTGGAAATTGCCCGTTGTTTGGCCTTGGAGCCCAAATTTATTCTGCTGGATGAGCCTTTTGCCGGCGTAGATCCTATTGCTGTAGCAGATATTCAGGGGATTATCAGCTATTTGAGAGAACGGGGCATGGGCATACTGATAACAGACCATAATGTTGTAGAAACATTGCGTATTGTGGACAGAGCCTATATAATGAATGCAGGAAAGATTTTGGTGGAGGGAGACGTTGATACTGTACTCAACGATCCATTGGCTATAAAATATTATATTGGTAACAATACTAAGCTATAGGGGAAGATTAAATGCGGATTCACATTTTGGACAAATATATATTCAAAGAGGTTTTTAAGACCTTTGTTTTTGGCATCTGTGCCTTTTCGGCTGTATTTATCGGCTCGGGCACCCTGTTCCGCATCGCCCAGTACATTACAGAATATGGTGCTTCGGTGCCCTCTGTGCTAAAGATTTTTGTGCTGAGCCTGCCAGGGGTTATTATCTGGACCTTTCCTATGTCCATGCTGCTGGCCAGTCTGCTGACCATAGGCCGTTTGTCTGGCAACAGTGAGATAACAGCTATGAAATCCTGCGGTATCAGCTTCTATAGAATCGCTTTTCCTGCCATTGTTTTAGGAGCCTGTGTTAGTATTTTTGCTGTTTTGTTTAATGAATATGTTGTTCCTTGGTCCAATCAGGCCTATAGCAATGTATTGGAATATGAGATAAAGGGAAATTTGTCACCTCAGTCCCAGGAGCATATCATCATTAAGGAAATCAAGGAGGGCAAAATCGAGAAGCTGGTTTATGCCCGTCAGTTTGTGGCTGATACCAATACCATGGAAGGTATTGCCATGCAGTCCTTTGAAAATGGTGAGTTGAAGCACGTGGAAAATGCCGAATATGCAGAGTGGAAGGACAATATGTGGACCATGCATAATGGCATGATTTATGATGTGGCCAACGGGCAGAGTCAGCATACCATGAAGTTTGATACTCAGATATTGCCAATAAATGAAAGTCCTAAGCAGATTGTGCAGAGTCAGAAGAAGCCTGAGCAGATGACCATGAAGGAACTGGGAGAGCAGATTAGTATTATGAAATCCCAGTATGTAAATACCAATAAGCTGGAAACGGAGCTGCATCAGCGTATTACTGTGCCGATGGCCAGTTTGATTTTTACTTTGGTAGGTGTGCCTTTGGGCATGCAGCCGAATCGTAACAGTTCATCTATGGGCTTTGTTATGAGCATAATCATTATCTTTATATATTACAGTTTGATGACGATGGCAGGCGCCATTGCCCAGGGGGGTATTCTTAATCCTATGCTGGCGGTTTGGCTGCCAAATATTATCGGGCTTTTGGCTGGCGGTTATTTGATGCGTCGTATGGCAAAGTAATTTTTGTGGAAAATGTGGAGAGAAGGTGGCTCTGAAATGTATGGAGTGGTCTTGATACTGGTTCTGATAATAACAGGAGGGGCCATTGCTTTCATTGGAGATAGAATTGGTTCCAAGGTAGGCAAGAAAAAGATGACCATCTTTGGCTTGCGTCCTAGACATACTTCTATTTTGGTAACTATTGTAACAGGTATTTTGATTACAACTACCACGCTAGGTGTTATGGCCATTATGTCTGAAAATGTTAGGACAGCTCTTTTTGGCATGGAGAAGCTGAATCAAAGTATGCTGCAGGCCCAAAATGATTTGGTTGAGGCCTCTGCCCAGCTGGCTATGGCTAAGGCAGAGCAGGAGAAGATAAAAAAGGAACTGGCAGATACCAAGCAGGAACTGTTAGGGCTTCAGCAGCAAAAGGAGCAGCTGGAGAAACGCAGCAGTGAGCTGCAAAGCTTGAATAGCAATTTGGAAAATGCCAATCATCTGCTTACTGCCAACAATCAGGAGCTGGTAGCCAAAAGCGACAAGCTTACCAGAATAAATGATATTCTGGAGGAGGGCAATGAGCGGCTGAGCAAGAATAATTCTGAGCTTTATCAGATAAATCGGGAGCTGACTACAGGCATTAAGATTATGCGGGAAGGCTCCATTGCATTCCAGGCCGGTGAAACCTTGGCTAGCGGTACGATCAAGGGAAAAAGCTCTCTAGACGAGATTCATACAGACATGGCCAGACTGTTGGATATGGCTAGATATACTGTGGCTCGCAAGCTGGGCGGAGATGTGGCTGATCAGAATAAAGATGTATGGATTTATCAGCCGGAATTTGATGAAGCAGCCAAATATCTGGCCGCCAATGAAGGGGAATATGTGGTAAGAATTGTGGCTGCAGGCAATTTGATTCAGGGTGAGGCTGTAGCTACCAATTTGAAAATATTCCAGAATAAGACTGTATACACCGATGGCCAGCTTATTACGGATCAGAATATAACCTTTGACCCAGATAATACGGCAGAGCTGCAAAGCGTGCTGACCAGCTTCCTTAGCAAGGTTAATCATCAGGCCAGGGATGATGGCATGGTACCTGATACCCTGAATGGTACAGTAGGTGTCATAGATTCTCAGCAGATATATAATATCATGAATCAGCTACAGCATAGCAATGGCAAGGGGATTATCTCAGCTTTTGCTGATGGTATTACTGATATTGTGGGGCCGTTGCGCATTAAGCTGAAGCTGCTGGGAACGGGTGCATTGCCATGAGCATGAAGGAAAATTTGGTTTGTGGTCTGGATCCGGGCCGAGATAAATGCGGTTTGGCGGTGGTGAACAAGCAGGGAATCTGCCTGCATCACGAAATCGTTGCTACAGATATTTTGACGGAGCAGTTGATTAGCTTACAGTCAAAATATGGTTTTCAGATTTTGGTTATGGGCAACGGTACTACCAGTAGACAGGCAGAGCACCGAGTTCGTCAGGATTTGCCAGGTATGGAGCTGGTGGTGGTAGATGAATATCGAACCACGGATGAGGCTAGAGAGGAATATTGGCGGATTCATCGGCCTAGTGGCTGGCGACGGCTGCTGCCTCATGGTATGCTGGTTCCGCCAGAGCCGGTAGACGATCTGGCGGCTCTTATATTGGCCAGGCGCTATGTAAAGGGAAAGCAATAACTGAATTGTGTATATTATAGGGGGGTATTTTATGGCAGAGCCACAAAAAAGGCCTGAATGGAATGAGTATTTTTTGGATATAGCCAAGGCTGTAGGTAGGCGCTCCACCTGTTTACGCCGTCGTTATGGTGCTATTATTGTAAAGGATAAGATTATTATCAGCACAGGCTACAATGGTGCACCCCGCGGCGAAGCAAATTGCATAGACACAGGTACATGTGAGCGGGAAAGGCTTAACGTTCCCAAGGGGCAGAATTATGAGCTATGCGTAGCTGTTCACGCAGAACAAAATGCTATTATCAACGCTGACCCAGATAAAATGCAAGGAGCGACAGCTTATATCGTAGGTTATAATGCTGATGGTTCCCTGGCTTCTGGCAAACCGTGTCTGCTATGTAGGCGTATGTTGCGGAATGCCATATTGAAGAAGGTTATATATCTGGAAACAGATGGTTCGGTGGTAGAAACCACTCCGGAGGAGATTCGGTGATTTTTATTGACAGTTGTAGCCAGCTGGGGTAAAATTGGTGTTTGAGAAAGTGGGTGAATATTCATGCCAAATTATATTTGGGCATTTTTGATAGCACTGGTTGTAGCCCTGCTCGCTACCCCAGCCGTAATTGTGCTGGCAGACAAAACTGGTGCCATGGATGCCCCGGATGCCCGCAAGGTTCACAAGGGGCCTATGCCTCGAATCGGCGGTTTGGCAATTTATTGCGGCTTTATGGCTGCTATTGGGGCCATGTTGAATTTTGCAGAGCTGACACAGGAAGTAGCCAATGGGGTTATTGGCTTGTTATTAGGGGGAACCCTGATTGTGATTATCGGCTTGATAGACGATTACAAAAATCTGCCCGCCAAGGTAAAGCTATTGGGACAGATTATTGCCGCCTGTGTAGTGGTTTATTTTGATGTACGCATTGATGTGATCACAGATCCTTTTGGGGATTATCTATATCTGGAATATCTGGCTGCCCCGGCAACGGTTTTCTGGATTGTGGGCTTGACCAATACGGTTAACCTTATAGATGGGTTGGACGGTTTGGCAGCAGGTGTATCTACCATTGCTTCTATTACTATTATGCTGGTAGCTTTGCAGGAAGATGTTATGATTGTGGCTTTGTTTACAGCGGCCTTGGCAGGTGCTGCTTTAGGCTTCCTGCGTTACAATTTCAATCCAGCTAGGATTTTCATGGGCGATACAGGAAGTATGTTCTTAGGCTTTATATTAGCAGGAATCTCTGTTATTGGAGCAGTTAAATGCACAGCAACCATTGCTCTGATAGTTCCTATTTTGGCTTTGGGACTGCCTATTATGGATACTACCTTTGCCATTATCCGTCGTTATAGAGGCGGTGTACCTATTTTTAAACCAGACAAGGGACATCTTCATCATCGTTTGCTGGATTTGGGGTTTAGCCAGAAGCAGGCGGTGCTTTTGATGTACGTAATCAGTGCTCTGTTGGGATTGAGTGCAGTAGCTCTCAACGAAGTTTCTGGCGGTATGTCTATTGTTATTGTGGTATGCGTACTGCTGGTGGTTTTCCTAGGAGCGAGAAAGCTGGGAATTTTCCGGCTCAAGACGAATTAATTCTGTAGAGAGGGGTTTATGATGGCTAAAAAGATTAAGGTCATGACTGTATTTGGCACCCGTCCTGAGGCAATCAAGATGGCGCCTGTAGTGCTGGAGCTGGCGAAGCATCCTGACAAGATTGTGCCGGTAGTAACAGTAACTGCCCAGCATAGAGAAATGCTGGATCAGGTGCTGAACCTGTTTCATATCAAGCCAGCTCACGATCTGGATATTATGGCGGCAGGTCAGACTTTGTTTGATATTACCAGCCGTGCCATGATGGGCTTGGACAAGGTGTTGCAGGAGGAAAAGCCTGATATTGTTTTGGTGCATGGTGATACTACTACCACCTTTGCTGGTGCATTGGCCTCATATTATCATCAGACATCTGTAGGACATGTAGAGGCAGGCTTGAGAACCTACAACAAATATTCACCTTTCCCAGAGGAAATGAACCGCAAGCTGACAGGCTCTATAGCGGATTTGCACTTTGCGCCTACTGAGACTTCCCAGCACAATTTGTTGGCAGAGGCAGTGGATGGTGAAAAGATTTTTGTTACTGGCAATACTGTTATAGATGCATTGCACAAGACTGTGAATGATGATTTCCAGTTTGATAATGAAGTGCTGCAGGGTATAGATTTCAAGAACAAGCGCATTATATTGGTTACTACCCATCGTCGTGAGAACCTGGGTGAGCCAATGCGTCATGTATATCAGGCTCTCCGTAATCTGATTGAGGAGTTTGAGGATGTGGAGATTGTGTTCCCTGTACACAAGAACCCTAAGGTTCGCGAGGTAGTTAATCAGGAGCTGGGAGGACTGGCTAAGGTACATTTGGTGGATCCATTGGATTACGAACCATTTGCCAATCTCATGCATCGTTCCCATTTGATTCTCACCGACTCCGGCGGCGTGCAGGAAGAGGCACCAGCCTTGGGCAAGCCAGTTTTGGTATTGAGAGACAGCACAGAGCGTCCAGAGGCTGTCGAGGCTGGCACGGTAAAGCTTATTGGTACAGACAAGGATGTAGTCTACAAAGAGGCTAAGGAGCTTCTCACCAACCAGCAGGAATACAGTCGTATGTCCGAGGCCTGTAATCCATATGGTGACGGCAAGGCATCCCAGAGAATCATTCAGGCTATTCTCTATCACTATGGGCTGTCTGACACAAAGCCAGAATCATTCAAAGCAAAATAAAATAGATAATATTGGAAGTACCTGCATAGAAAATGTGCAGGTACTTTTTTGCTTTATAGGAAAGTTCTAGATTCTTTATCATGATAAAGAATCTAGAATAATAAAATATGACACAGTAAACAGAAGAATTAGTCAAATAATTCTTCAAAAGGATCATCTTCGTTTAAAAAGTAGTCCATGTCTAGAATTTCTTCATCTGTCATTTGTTGAATTTCTTTTTTGCTGAAGCCCTCTGGTGGATGCTTTAGGTATTTTTTTCGTATTTCTGCTACATTTTTTGGATTCATTTTATCCCTCCTCACTATTATATATTAACAAGTGGGGAGGGATTTTTCCAGTTAGAATTAAATCCTCTCTTTTCTTTGAGATAAAATTCAACAAATGGAATATTGTGATGTTCGTGGTATAGGGCGATCATCTTCATTGATGTACGGCAGTGGGGACAAGATAGTGGGTCATAGCCAAATGATACCATTTTTATGATTTTTGTAGCAAGCAGCCTTAATAGATTTGAAAGAAGAGCCAAAATGTTTTTCAAGTAAGTTTAGTAAGGCTGTCTGGAAGGCATTACGCAAAAATTTAAAAG
>CAKPVW010000036.1 GCA_934196075.1 uncultured Anaerovibrio sp. | reverse complement strand
ATGCGTGTACAGATCCGTTCCTTGGATCAGGCAAATCAGAACACCCAGAATGGCAGCTCCATGATGAAGGTTGCTGAAGGTGCTGTAAGCTCCACTGTTGAGATTCTCAAGACTTTGAAGGAAAAGGCTGTAAACGCAGCCAATGATTCCAACACCGATTCTGACCGTCAGACCATCCAGAAGGAACTGGATCAGTCCATCGACCAGATTAATGATAACGCAAATGTAACCTTCAACGGCAAGTATCTGGTTGATGGTTCCAAGAACAGCAAGGGTAATGCTACCTACACCGTACTTACCAACCAAAGCTTGGGCACTAAGACTGGTGCAGCTACTAAGTTGACTGATTTGACTGCTCGCAGTGGTGATAGCTTGGAGATTGTTGATACTGATAAGGTTACTGTATCTTATGTTCAGGCAGGTAACACCTATAGCACTACCTTTAGTGCTAAGGGAGCAACCTTGCAGGATATTTTTACCAAAGCTGAGAATATTGATGGTAAAAGCAAGATTTTTGCAGACGCATCTAATAAGAGTGTAGCAACCTCTATGGGAGTAGCTGCTGACACCGTTCCAGCTGATATTGTTACCAAGGATAAGGCTCTTTATGGTGACACTACTCAGGCAAAGATTGCTGCAGGTACTCTTGTTGCTGGTACCGATGCTGCATTTAATGATGCAGACGTAGATGGAGCTGTAAAGGCATTTGTCGATACAGCTGATGATGCAGATTTAGTAAAGGGACTTAAGACTTATAACGCTGCTCATGCTAATGATGGTAAGGCTATTGATGTAGCAGCAATTAGTGATTATCTGGATACTACCGGTACAGATTGGAAACTAAAGACAGGTTTAAAGAATACTGAAAAAATGGCCTTTGCAGAAGCAATAAAGAGCGATGCTAATTATGCAAGTTTTGCAGCAAATGCTAATGGTGCTAAAGTCAAGGCAATGATGGAAAAGTATGATGCCTTGACTACCGCTAAGACTGCTTCTGATAATCTGCACACTGCAGTAGTAGATAGTTCTACTGTAGGTATTGATGCTGCTGGTGACAAGGTTAATACTGCATCTGGAGAGAAGGGGATCAGCATTACTGCCAATAAGGAAGGTATTGGCGGTCAGATTTCTGGTCTGAATATCAGTATTACTGATTCCAAGGGCAATGTAAAGAAGTCTGCTAATGCAGCTTTGGATGCTTTCTCCGAGACTGTTCGTGCTCAGAACAAGTCTGATGACAATGCTATTAGCCTGCAGGTTGGTGCATCTGCTAACCAGTCCATCAAGGTTGGTCTTACCGATATGCGTGCAGAGGCTTTGGGCTTAAAGGGTGCTGATGGTACTACTCTGAACATTTCTACTCAGGGTAAGGCCAATGCTGCTATCAATGTTTTGGACAATGCTATTCAGAAGGCTCTTGACCAGCAGACCACCATTGGTTCCGTTGAGTCTCGTCTGGAGTACACTTCCAGCAACTTGACCACTGCATCTGAGAATGTACAGGCTTCCGAGTCCACTATTCGCGATGCTGATATGGCTAAGGAAATGACCAACTATACCAAGAACAATGTTCTGCTGCAGGCAGCACAGTCCATGTTGGCACAGGCTAACCAGTCTAGCTCCAATGTACTGTCCCTGCTCCAGTAAGAGCATAGTTAGGATAGCTGGTTGATGGCAAATCTACTTGTGTAGATAGTCTGTCAAAATACTATGATATATTCAGTGGCAAGGCTATGCCTGCCACTGAAATATATAAATCTAATATGCTAATTCCGCACCCCTTCTTGTTGCTAGCCTGAAGGATTAAGGTGTGTTATTAGAACTACCATTGCATATGGGGCGGGAGAGTTGTCACTCCCGCCCCATTATTTTAGTGAAATAATATATGGAGAAAGGTATATATTTTTATGAGTGATAAGACCATAATATTGCAACCCAAATATGTGGCAGATTTTCAATGTGATGGTTCAAAATGCAATGCAAAATGCTGTGGGAATAAATGGCGTATTAGGATTGATGCTGATACCTACAAGAAGTATCAACGTGTTAAGAATCCTGTTATGCGAAAAAAGATATTGTCAAGTATTAGGCCCTCAACAAACAGAATTGGTTTTGAAATAAATTTTGGTGAGGGAAAATCCTGCCCTTTGCTATGCGAAGATAATCTGTGCTATGTTCAACGTAATCTAGGAGAGGATGTTTTGTCTAATACCTGTAAGTGTTATCCTAGAAGTGTAAAAAACATAGGAAAATACCAATTCAGGTTATTAAGCATGACCTGCCCGGTAGCAGCAGAAAAGGCATTGTTTTCCTCGGATGGTATGAATATTCAACAAGCAGATATTGAAGAAGATACTGCTGCATGGAAATTAGCTGCTAATCTAGGGGAAAATGTTAATATAGCTGACGAAATGGTGGCTATTCATATTATTATGGGTGGGTTATCCATATTGCAGAATGTGTCTTATACTTTTGAGCAGAGATTGGTGCTGCTAGGTTTATTCCTCGACAGGGTAGAAGATTGCCAGCAGGATGTAGAAGTTGTAGCTGGTTTGATAGATTATTATAACAGTTATGCATTTCAGCAGGAGGTTTTAGGTTTATGGGATAATTGGCAGTATTATCCAGCTGCCCATAAGCAATTTATGGCAGGTATTTTCAAGGTGCTTGAGCGGGAGAAAAAATTGAACTCCATTACACCTTGGCTTGCTTCAAATTTTGATTATGATGAAATGTATAATGAGAAATGTCAGGCCATAAATGAAAGTTTAGGCGTTGTGCTGGAATGTTATTGGCAGCATGAGTGGTTATATAATGTATTTCCATTTTCTTTGCAGGGAGGTTTGTTACATAACTATTTTGCATATTTAATATCTTATGAAATATGCAAATTGCTGATTTTTAGAATATATGATTCTGATAAACCTATGAATAAGGATGATATAATCAATACATTGGGATATTTTTCGACAATGTTGGACCATGAACATGGCTTTGCGGAAGCTTTGGTAAAGGAAACAGAGATATTTGAAAGCGAGCCGTTAAAGCTGATGCAGGTGTTATTGAGATTGAAGTAGGCAATAATTCTAAAAATTCTTATTTGCAGAGCCATACCTACCAGCTTTTTTGAAATACAGCCTGTGGTTATAACGACTTTTGCTCTGTCGGCTAAATGACCCTACCTGGTAGTTTACTCTTACGCATAGATACCGCTTGTCGCTGGGCCAATTCACAGTAGCCGGAATGGCAGAAAGTGTCAACGGGCTCACTTTTGCTTCGCAAAAGCAGGAAGCCTCCTGCCGCAAAAGTGTTATGCACCTCCGGCTGTTGACGAATCATCGTGGTTTCTCTACCATCTGCTGTTCTATTCCAGCCAGTTCGCAAAATCTTCAAATTGTGCCAAGGCGGAAAATTGCTGTGAATACACTAACTGAGAGGCATGGCATGTACCCTTCCACGGTATGTTAATGCGCCTCGCTTCTTAACGAATTCAAACCATAAAAAGATGAACTTCGTGAATCTTTTTATGCGGTTGAATGAGTTTAGCAGCGTGAGGCACATTTACATAGCGCGAGCGTGCCGGGAAGGGTATTTGCCATGTCTCAGTAAAGAGTATATGTATGCCATTATGCAAATAAGTCTTTGGCTCTATAAATCAGAATTTAGAAAATTAAATTATATTTTATTAAGCCCAGCTGCGTTGGTAGTTGGGTTTTTTTGTTACATGACAAATGTAATGCTTAAAATTAGATTGTAATATGACAAAATTCAGCTGCTATTAATTCTAAAATTGTTAAAATAATAATTGTCAAGGGACAATAGAGTTACACAATAAGGGGTGAAGGAAATGTTTTATACACTTTTGGTCAGCCATGGAGAATTTGCTCCCGGTCTGCATACAGCAGTAAAGATGATTGCTGGAGACAATCCCAATGTGATGTCAACAGGTTTGAAGGATGGCATGGGAGCAGATGAGCTGGCAGTAGAGGTAGCTAGGCTGGTGGAGAAGATTACCCCAGAGGATCGGCTAGTGGTGCTGGCAGATTTGATGGGAGGCTCTCCCCTGACTACTACCATGAATGTTATTGCCGAGAAGGGCCTGTTAAATAATACACGGGCCTTTGCAGGCATGAGCCTGCCTATGGCATTAACGGTAGTGCTTTCAGGAGAGGCTTTGGACATGGATAGCTTAGGCGAGACTATCATGGAGGAAGCCAAGGCTGGAGTACAGGAATTTGTGATAGCTGTTAATGATGACGAAGATGAGGATTTATAAGAAAAATAGGGGGAAAAGATTATGTCAATTACATTTGTAAGAGTAGACGATAGAATGATTCATGGTCAGACCTGTACCAGATGGGCGTTAGAATACCCATGTGATGGTATTGTGGCGGTTAATGATGCAGCAGCTAATAATTCTGTTTTTGAATAGCAAAAAGTATACTAATGGATGATAAAAATAACTTTTCTAACATTTAAGGTTGCTGGAAAAGAAACTAAGATGGCTAAAGGGCAGATCTTTATAACGAGGTGTCCGATGTCCCCCACCTCTATAGGTGGCGGGAAGCTGTGCTAATGACAGGGTGGAGCTAATATCTCCACCCTCGTCGAAACCCCATTGAAAGAAAATGCAAAGGCATTTTCTTTGAATAAACTAGGGGTTATAAGGAGACCCCATATGACATACATGGAAGAAAAAATTCATATAGGCGCAGGTACGATTCATCGGGTGTTGACAATATACAATGGCTTGGCAGTAATGCTTTTGGCAGGCTTTATGGCTATTACTCAGCAGAAAATCAATCAATGTGGGCCCATCAGTTTTTACAGCAGGTACCGGGGGTGCCTTTGCCAGCAGAAACCATGCTCCTTAATACCCTAATATCCTTTGTGATTCTTACGGGTTGTGGTTATTTGTACAGTCATCTTACGGAGATTTCTGTTATGTGGCGGTCAGGTCTATTTCTCCTTGAGCTGGCTAGCTGTATTATGATACCAACAGTCAGTTGAACGATTCTAATGGGGCCTTGTACAAGGCAAATAAAAAGCTGCGGGAATACGCCATGACCATTGCCAGTATGACGGAAATCAAGGAGCGTAATCGTTTGGCCAGAGAGATTCATGATACTTTAGGTCATGCTCTTACGGGAATTATTGCCGGTCTGGATGCATCTATTGTAACAATGGATTATGCTCCAGAGGCGACTAAGGAGCAGCTAAGCAAAATCAGAGCTGCCGCCAAGCATGGCATCAAGGATGTGCGGCGCAGTATGCATATGCTGCGGCCGGAGGATTTGGAAACCTTGCCTCTCAAGGAAGCTGTAGGCAAGGTGGTACGGGAATTTGGGGAAACCAGCGGCGTAAAAATCCAACTGCAATTTGATAATTTTCCGGAGAAGCTGCGGGAGGATCAGACAGAGGTTTTGTATAGAATTGTGCAGGAGGCTCTTACTAATGCCAGCCGTCATGGTCATGTTACGGAGGTAAAAATATTTATGGTGCAGGAGAATGATTATCTCAAAATTTTAATTCGAGATAACGGACTAGGTTGTGCCCACATAAAAAAGGGCTTTGGCTTGCATCATATGTCTGAACGCGTGGGAATGCTGGGAGGACGCTTGGATTATTGGAGTGACAAGGGATTTGTGCTGGAGATAGAGTTGCCAGTAAATCATATTGCCTAACTAAATTTAAAGGATGGATTAGTAGCTAAAGGGAAAGGGCGAAGAAGTGTGTTAAAGGTAATTATTGCTGATGATCAGGATTTGATACGGGAAAGTCTGAAAATTGTTTTGGATATAAATGAGGATATTCAGGTGGTAGGCATGGCCTGTAATGGCATGGAGCTGTTGCAGTTGCTGGAAAAACAGCCAGCGGATATTATTCTTATGGATGTGCGGATGCCTCAGCTGGATGGGGTGCAGGCTACCAAGGCGGTTAAGGAAAAATATCCTGCTACCAAGATTATTATTCTAACAACCTTTTATGATGATGAATATGTATTTAATGGGTTGAAATATGGTGCCAGTGGCTATTTGCTGAAGGGAATTTCTGTGCCAGATTTGACAGAGGCTATTCGTAAGGTGGCGGCTGGAGAAGCTATGCTGAACAAGGATATTGTCACCAAGGTGGTAAAGCTTTTTGCCGAAAATTCTTCTCTGGTTCAGATTGGGGAAAATGTACCAGAGAGCATTAGTCCTGCAGAACAGCAGGAAAGACAGAGCAAATTTGCTATTCAGGTGGATGAATTAGGAGTAAGGGAGCTTTCCAAAACAGAGAGGAATATAGCCAAATTGGTGGGGAGGGGCTTTTCTAATAAGGAAATTGCTCAGTATATGAAGCTGTCAGAGGGAACAGTGCGGAATAGTCTAAGTACGGCTTTAAGCAAGCTGGATTTGCGGGATCGCACTCAATTGGCTATATGGACGGTACAGATTAATATGGTGCAGGAGGAGCTGGAATAGATGTAATGGGCTTTGCGTGGATAATTTTTTAGATTGCTTTTGGGTTTCAGATGAGAACTCCGTTGCAATGGTCAATTTCGTGCTGGATTATCTGGGCTGTCCAGCCTGAGAAGCGGTTGCGTTGTTTTTTGAAGTTTTCATCCAGATAGGTTACTGTGATATTTTTGTATCTAGTGCAAGGGCGGATGCCGGGAAGGGATAAACAGCCTTCCTCGGTTTCAAATTTTCCTGTTTTTTCAGTAATTGTGGGATTTACCATAATAAGATGTCTAGGTCCATCTGCCACAATGATGATATTTTTTAGCACGCCAATCATATTGGCTGCCATACCAACGCATTGCTGTGCATTAGCCATTAGGGTATCTTTTAGGTCTGTAATGACCTGAACATCTGCCCTGGTGGCTTTTTCAGATTTTTGACCAAGAAAAATGGGATCGTGAATAATTGGTTTTAGCATAGTAAATTTCCTTTCGTGTATGTGTAAGTTCTGATTTGTAGAGTTGACGGATTATTCATAATGCTATTTCCTGAGGCATGGCAAATACCCTTCCCGGCACGCTCGCGCTATATAACGAGGTGTCAGACGCCCTGTACCTTCATAAATAGCAAAATATAGTGCTCCTTATAAGGGGTAAACTATATCGATACCCTCGTCGAAACCCCAATGTAAGAAAATGCAGTTGCATTTTCTTTGAAGAATCTAGGGGTTATAACTGGCCTCACGCTGCTAAACTCATTCAACCGCATAAAAAGATTCACGAAGTTCATCTTTTTATGGTTTGAATTCGTTAAGAAGCGAGGCGCATTAATATGCCGTAGAAGGGTACATGCCATGCCTCTCAGTTAGTGTATTCATAGCAATTTCTCGCCTTGGCACTGTTTGAAGATTTTGCGAACTGGCTGGAATAGAACAGTAGATGGTAGTACCCTAAGAAAACCCTTGCTGAGCCTCGGTGCTTAATGAGTTCAAGCCGTAAGGCGCAGGTTGGGCACACTGCTGTCCTGCCAAATAATTGTCAGATACAATGGTGCAGTCTGCCAGATTATTATCTGGAAAATTGGTATCAATGGCGATGATTTTTACATTTTTTTGCCGGGCCTTTTCCAAGGCAGGGGCAATATTATCCACATCTACTGGATTGACGAAGATGGCCTTGGCCCCTAAATCCACCAGCTCCAGAATTTGCTCCTGTTGTCTTTCGGTATTTAGAGAGGGATTGCGGGTAAGTAGAATCCCGTTGTTGGCCTCAATCAGGCTTCGCATTTCAGTATCAATAATCTGATAAAAGGGATTGTTCAAGGTCATATAAACAGCCCCAAAGATAGTTTTTTTCTCATTTTGGTGCAGGGATAAATCCTTTTGAGGCAACACCAATAAGGCCAGGCCACCAATAAGGGCTAAGGCCACTGTCACAATCAGAACAAGAGTGTATAAATTTCGTCGTTTCATAGTAATGCTCCTAGAAAAGTGTGGCATTTTCAGTAAAAATATTGCAAAATATAAATATATTATATTGAAAAAAAAGGGACATATCAAATAAAATGTGATAGTCTGTTAATGCAGAATAAACTTAATACGATTTATTTCCACTTGATGGAAATTGGGTAAACTAAATCATTTCCATCAAAGTGAAAAAGAACGTATTAAAATACGATGTAAATTCCCTTACAATGAGTACAACAGATACGAAATGTATCAAAAACATTAAGGGGGAAGTTACAATGAAGGAAAACTGGTTAGGTTTGCAAGACAAGGTAGTAATTGTTACTGGAGGTGCCTCTGGCATTGGCAAGCATGTAGTAACTACTTTGGTAGACGCAGGAGCTAAGGCTGTAATTGTGGACATGAATGTTACTACAGGCGATACCGTGGATGGTGCTTATTGCGTTCAGTGTAATGTAACTGATACAGCCAGTGTCAAGGCTATGGCAGATACTGTAGTAGAAAAATATGGCCGTATTGATGCCTTGGTAAATAATGCAGGTATCAATATGCCTCGTCTGCTGGTAGATGTTCAGGGTGAACGTCCAGAATATGAGCTGAACGATGATTCCTTTAACAAGATGTTTGCCGTAAATGTTAAGGGTGTTGTTCTTTGTGCGCAGGCCTGTGCCAAGCAGATGCTGAAGCAGGGGGGCGGCGTTATTCTGAACATGTCCTCTGAGGCTGGTAAAGAGGGTTCTCAGGGCCAGTCAGCATATTCTGCTACCAAGGGTGCTGTAGACAGCTTTACTCGTTCCTGGGCCAAGGAACTGGGTAAGTACAATATTAGGGTTCTGGCTTGTGCACCTGGCATTATGGAAGCTACAGGTTTGAGAACTGCTGCCTACAATGAAGCTTTAGCTTATACTAGAGGTTGTAAACCAGAAGATCTGTCTACAGATTATTCCAAGGTGATTCCTTTGGGCAGAGATGGCAAGCTGGATGAGGTAGGCGATTTGGTAGCTTATCTGGTATCAGATAGATCTAGCTATATTGCTGGTACTACCATCAATATTTCTGGTGGTAAGTCTAGAGGATAAATATTGAGAAAGGGTGCTGAAGTTGAAGAACTTGTTTGGAGACAATCGAATGTCACAAATTTTACAGTGTTTTCGTCAAATTCCAGTTATCACAGTCAGCACTTTGGCTGCCAAATTCCAGGTCAGCGAAAGAACTATCAGAAATGATATTAAGCAGCTGAATCAAGAGCTAGGCGGCATAGCCTCTATAGAAGGTAACAAGGGACAATACGGTCTGCATATTTTTTCTGCCGAGGAATTCAACAGGGTTTTCGCAAAACTGTCGGAGACAGATGCATTTCTCAATTCACCAAAAAACCGTATGGATTATGCCTTTGGCAGGTTGGTTCGCTCTGCTACTCCGATTTTAACAGATGAATTAGCCTATGAAATGAATGTAGGCCGCAGTACCTTGATTGGGGACTTGAAAAAGCTGAGAGAAGAGGTTAGTGAATATGGTCTGGCCATTGAGGGAAAAACCAGCAAGGGCTTGGTACTTCATGGCGAAGAACTCAATATTCGCAAATATATTCTGGAAAAAAATTATCAGCAGATTTATAAAGATTATCCTTTGGACCGGGAAATTGTAGAGGTAATAACAACAACTTTTCACAATTATTCTATTAAGCGAAGTGTACAGCAGCGATTTGAACAATTTGTTACCTTGATGTTGGACAGATTTCTGACAGGTCATTATATTGGCAAGCTGAATCCGGAGCATTATCGTCTTGGTGCTAGAGATGAATTTGAAATTGTTAATATACTGGTAGATAATATTGGCAATTTATTGGATGTGGAAATTCCGCTAGAAGAAAAGATATTTGTCTTTCTCCCTATTTTGGGAATGAGAACTCCAGCAGATATTACCAAGCTGGGGCCCATCAAGCTGGAGAGTAATATTCCTGTTTTAATGGAGAGTATTGTAGCCAGCATACGACAGGAAATGAATATCAATTTGGTTAGCAATGAATTTACACAGGAATTTCTTTATCATCTGATGTTCATGTGCAATCGCCTGAAATATGGTATAAAAATCCAAAATCCTCTGTTGGAGGATTTGCAGCAAAAATATCCTCTGGCCTATCAGATGGCTGGTGTGGCTGCCAGAATCGTGGAACGAGATTATGGACTTCAGGTTAGCGAGGCTGAAAAAGGTTATCTGGCTGCATATTTTGGGGTGTTCTTAACAGAGAATACTATTTCTAGAAAGCATTTCAAGATTGCTTTGGTTTGTGGCACAGGCAGGGTAACAGCTAGATTGGTGGCTATGCAGTTGAAAAAGATATTGGATAGCTCGACCATTTTAGATTACTATTCAGATGAAAATATCACTCAGGATATTTTGTCGGAATACGATATTGTTATCTCTACGGTACCTTTAGAAATATCATGTCATAGACCGGTTATTCGCATCAATGAGGTGTTTGATGAGCAGGAAATCCGGTACAAGATAGAAAAGGCCAAGTATTGGGATAAAATTGATTTGCCCATTTTGGATAACAACTGGTTCGTTATGTCAGGATTTCTGGACAAAAACAGATTTTTCCTGCTGGATGACAATCAGACCTACGAGCAGGCCGTGGATTACATGGTTGACAAGCTGACAATTAGTGGATATCTGGATAAGGATTTCAAGGAGAGAATACATATTCGAGAAGCAAAGGGTACTATGATTTTTGGTCATTCCATTGCCATACCCCACAGCATACAGTTCGTTAGTGATAAGCTGGTACTGGCGGTAGGTGTCAGCCAGCAACCCATCTGCTGTAATGATCATAAGGTTCAGGTAATCTTTCTTCTGGGGATTCCCCATGAATTGGATTCTGATGATAGCATTTTAATCCGGGTTTATGATGAGATTATCAGCTTGGCTCGTAATGAGGAAATGCTGAAGAAAATTGCCTCGGCAAAGAATTTTCAGGAACTGCTGGGGGCATTGTACAAAAGAGCTGGAAATAATTAATAGGTAAAATAGGGGTTTTGAGAGAGGAGATAAGCAAATGCTGGAGTTGGGACTTGCCATATTAGGGGCATTTATTTTGCAGAGCATATTTAGTGCAGTGCAGATGAAGCATTTTTCCAAGGAGTTTATCAGTCTCCGGCGCAGGGGCAGAGTGGCCTGTGGCCGTCAGGCTGGAGGTTTCCGGGCAGGAGCTATTACTATGTTTTTGCTGGATGAGCAGGGATATATTCAGGAGGCCAGAAAGATGGAAGGGGTTACCTTCCTGGCTAGAGTACGGCCTATGGAGGGCTTCAAGGGGCTTCATATAGCAGATTTGACTGGTAATGAAATTGACACTAAAAATAAGAATCTGAAGAAAGCTATTCTGGATGCGTCTCTAACCTATCGCAAATTTGTTGCCGGTGAGCCAATTACCCCACCACCTTCTCCTTTTCAATTAGCCTTTATGAGATTTAAGCAGGTTTTGACAGGCAAAAAAGCCTTGAATTAAGAGAGGAAGAGCATTATGGATATTCTCGTAGGATTTGCATCGGGATTTATGAATTTGTTTAAGCTGGGCGGCGAGCAGTTTGTAAGCTGGATTACAGGTATTATACCAACCATCGTGATGCTGCTGGTATTGATGAATGCCATTATGGCCATGGTAGGCCCAGAGAGAATGGAGAAAATTGCCAAGTTCTGTACAGGCAATCCTATTCTTCGATATGCCGTATTACCATTTCTTAGTGCCTTTATGCTAGGTAATCCAATGGCCTTGTCCATGGGCAAGTTTATGCCAGAGTTTTACAAGCCATGCTTTTATGCTTCCGTAACCTATCATTGCCATACCAATAGCGGTATTTTTCCTCATATCAATGTGGCTGAGCTGTTTATTTATCTGGGTATAGCCAATGGTGTTGCCCAGCTGGGGCTGGATATGGCTCCGCTGGCAGTACGTTATCTGCTGGTAGGCTTGATAGCCAATTTCATCTCAGGTTATGCTACTGAATTTACCACTAGATTGGTAGAGAAGCAGCAGGGCATCAAGCTAAGTCGTGAATTTAATGCAGCAAGTCACTAAGGAGGCAATGAAAAATGGCAGAGTATAATTCTATTCGTGTAGAGCATGGTGCTGGTGGTTTTGGCGGCCCATTGGTAATCACTCCTACTGAGCAAAAAAACAAGGTTATGTTTATTACTGGCGGCGGTGCTGAGCCTGAATGTCTACAGAAAATTGTAGAGCTGACTGGTTTGATTCCGGTAAATGGTTTCAAGACCAAATGTCCTGAGGAGGAGCTGGCTCTGGTAATTATTGATTGTGGTGGTACCTTACGTTGTGGTATTTATCCCAAGAAGCGTATTCCAACCATCAATACCAACCCAGTAGGTAAAGCAGGCCCTATGGCTCAGTATATTACTGAGGATATCTATGTATCTGGTGTAACCTCTCGTCAGGTTTCCTTGGCAGATGGTTCTGAGGCTGCTACAGTAGAGGCACCAAAGCAGGAGGCAAAATTCAGTGCGAACAAGAAGGTTTCCCAGACTTTGGCAGAACAGAAGGATAAGAGTATTATTACTTCCATTGGCTTGGGTGCTGGTAAAGTAGTTAGTACCTTCTATCAGGCAGCTCGAGATGCTATTCAAACCTGTATTACCACCTTGCTGCCATTCATGGCCTTTGTATCTATGCTGATTGGTATTATTAATGGTTCTGGATTTGGCGATGCCTTTGCTTCCATTCTGACTCCATTGGCTGGTAATATATTTGGTTTGGTTATCTTGGGTATTATCTGCTCCATTCCTGGTTTGTCTGCCCTCCTTGGTCCTGGTGCAGTTATTGCCCAGATTATTGGTACCTTGGTTGGTGCAGAAATTGGCAAGGGCAATATTGATCCACAGATGGCTTTGCCAGCGTTGTTTGCCATTAACACTCAGGGAGCCTGCGATTTTATACCTGTAGGCCTGGGTTTGGCTGAAGCAGAAACTGAGACCATTGAGGTTGGCGTTGTATCTGTTATGTATTCCCGTTTTGCTACGGGCTGGATTCGTGTAATCATTGCATATTTGGCTAGCTTTGGCCTTTATGCAGCTGCATAAATTATGAATATTTAGGAGGAATCTCAAATGAGCACTATCTACGAAAATAAAATTGTTGGTATGGGTGAATGTGTAGAAGAATTTAAAGGTGAAGGCATTTTCATTATCTTTGGTGATAATGCACCTGAGGAATTAAAGGATTATTGTTACTCCGTCAGCCTGCAGCCAATTAATGGACAGATAATGCCAGGGCAGATTCTTTCCATTGATGATAATCAGTACACTATTACAGCTGTAGGCCCTGAGGCTCCTGTAACATTGGCAGGCTTGGGACATTGTACGGTAAACTTTAATGGCAGCACAGAGGTGGAGCTTCCTGGCACCATTTATGTGGAAAATAAACCTATGCCAGACTTGCATATAGGTACTGTTATCCGTATTGTAGATAACTAATATCAGCTGCTTTCCTTCTGTCTATACCTCCCACCTAGAAGCAGAGAACGCTATCCGAGAAAGCTGCAATTGGAGTATGCTTTCCCAGATAGCGTTTTCTAATTTGTGGAAACGAGGTGTTTTTTATGTTGCCAGGTGCAATTTTTGATATGGATGGTCTTTTGCTGGATACAGAAAAATTGTATGAGCAGGCATGGAAAAATGCGGCCAAGGCTTTTGGTCAGGAGCATTCCAGAGAATTTCATCGTGCTGTGTGTGGCACTAACGGTCAGCAGATGCTTAAGGTTATTGCCAAATATTATCCCCATGTTAATAATAGTAAATTTATGGAATACTGTCTAAACGATTTCCAGAAAATGATAAAGGAAGATGTACCGGAAAAGCCTGGTATGAGAAAAATCCTTAATTATTTTAAATATAATGGTGTTAAAATGGCTGTAGCCAGCAGCAGTGCACCAGAGGTTATCGCTTCTAATTTGGATAGATTAGGCGTTTTAAAATATTTTACAGCTGTAGTTAGTGGACATCAGGTGTCAAAGGGTAAGCCGGCACCAGATATTTTTCAATTAGCTGCCCAAAAATTGGAGTTATTACCTCAGCAATGCTATGTATTTGAGGATAGTGGCAATGGCGTAAGAGCCGGAGCAGCGGCTCAGTGCAGAACAATTATGATTCCAGATTTGATTCCCCCTACGGAGGAGCTTCGTCAGCTTAGTGATAAGGTGTATAATAGCTTAAGTGAATTTGTAGAGGCATCTGTAAAAGGAGAAATTTAATATATTTGTATTTCCCAGATTGACAATTCTCGCAAAATTTGATAGACTCATTTTGCAATGAAGAAGAGGAGTAGTTCCACATTAGCGAGCAGGGAGGGTGAAAGCCTGCAGGGGAACGAAGGGCGCTTTGGAGCAGCAAGCAAATATCCATGAGGCGGAGCAGAGTTTTCTGTTCAAGCAGGGTGGAACCGCGGGTAATTACTCGTCCCTGTAGCATTTTTTGTAAATGTTACAGGGGCGTATTTTTTTGCACTGTAACATCTTTGAAGGAGGAATTTTAAGTAATTGATTATATAGATAAAGGTGTATATTAGTGATACAATGTGTTTACGGAGGGGTAAAACCATGAATACATCAAACATCACTAATTATAAGCCCAAAGAGTTTGCTGAACTGCTCAATGTTTCAGTAAAGACACTACAACGCTGGGACAGGGAGACTTCATGTTTTTTTCTGCAGGCTGTATGGACTGCATAAATATAAAAAGCAGATAGAAAGGGATGAGGCTGTTGCTAAAGGCATTCAAGACAGAAATAGCCCCGACTAGGAAACAGAAAGGAAAAATCATCTGCTCAATTGGCATAGCCAGATTTTTATATAATCAATACATTGCCTATAATAAAAAACTATACAAAATGTATCAACGTGGCTTATTAGATAGCCGACAAAAGCATTTTGTAACTGCTAAAGACTTTGACAAATATGTAAATTATAATCTAAAGATAAAACTGCCGTGGATAGATAAATGTGGTTCTAAGGCTCGTAAAAAAGCGTTAGTAAATGCCGAAAATGCCTTTAAGAGATTTTTCGATGGTCTGGCAGGCTTTCCACGATTCAAAAAGAAATCCGATCAAGATGTGAAGCTATATTTTCCCAAGAATAACAAAGGTGATTGGAGGATATGGCGCCATAAATTGATGATACCTACACTGAAGCAGGTAAGGCTTAAAGAATTTGGCTATCTGCCTGTAGGTGCTAAAGTTACTAACGGTACAGTTTCCTGCAAAGCTGGCAGGTTTTATGTTTCTGTTGTAATTGATATTGATGAAAAATCTAAATACAATAAGGATTTAGAATCATCTTATCATATCACAACCAATGGCATAGGAATAGATTTAGGTGTCAAAGATTTAGCAATAGTGAGTAATGGTAATACATTTAAAAATATTAATAAGAGTTCAAAGGTCAAACGGCTGGAGAAACGGCTTCGTAGAGAGCAGAGGCGACTTAGCCGTAAATATGAGTTTAGAAAAAAGAAAGGTGGTATAACTGCTACTGCCTCTGCAAATATAGACAAGCAAAAGCTAAAGGTACAGAAAATTCATCATCGTATAGACACAATCCGTGAGGATTATGAAAATAAAGTCGTCCATGAAATTGTGAAACAAAAACCACGTTTCATAACAATGGAAGATTTAAACGTGAAAGGTATGATGAAGAATAAACATTTAGCAAAAGCCGTGGCAGCACAGAGGTTTAATTTAATATTGACTAAATTAAAACGTAAAGCCCAAATTATCGGCATAGAGTTTAGAACGGTTGATAGATTTTACCCAAGTTCTAAAACCTGTCACACTTGTGGACATACAAATAAAGGTCTGAAACTCAAAGACCGTGTATATATTTGTCCCAAGTGCGGTTATACCGAAGATAGGGATTTTAACGCTGCACTTAATTTGCGAGATGCGAAAGAATATCGAGTAGCTTAACAACAAAAGGCTCGATATATGTACCGATGGCTAGTCGGGAACAGGCTCGCCTCCTTGTTTTAAACAAGGAGTGTGTTGCCAACGCCTTTGGAGTGTACAAGAACTTGTGAGTAGTTGAAGTCTTAGGATTTAACCAAAGCATACACGATGAATAAGGAACTGCAAATCGTGAGATTGTGGCGAAACATCTAATGTAGACATGCTTGTCTATATTTTTAGTAGCAGGATAACTTATATGAAATTTCAGGAAATCATCCTGGCTTTGCAGCAGTTCTGGTCAGAACAGGGCTGTATTTTGGGCGAGCCTTACGATGTAGAAAAGGGTGCAGGTACTATGAACCCATTTACTTTTTTGCGGGTTTTGGGGCCTGAGCCTTGGAATGTAGCTTATGTGGAGCCATCCAGACGTCCTGCTGATGGCCGTTATGGCGACAATCCAAATCGTTTGTATCAGCATCATCAGTTCCAGGTTATTATGAAGCCATCCCCTGACAATATTCAGGAACTGTATCTGGCTTCCCTGGAGCGTCTGGGCATTAATCCAAAGGAGCATGATATCCGCTTTGTAGAGGATAACTGGGAATCTCCAACTCTGGGTGCCTGGGGCCTGGGCTGGGAGGTATGGCTGGATGGTATGGAAATCACTCAGTTCACCTATTTCCAGCAGGTAGGCAGTCAGGATATTAAGCCTACTGCTGTAGAGATTACCTATGGCCTGGAGCGTCTGGCTATGTATATTCAGGGTGTGGAGAATGTTTATGATATTCAGTGGACTGGTGACTATACCTATGGTGATGTTTTCCATCAGAATGAGTTTGAGCAGTCTACTTATGCCTTTGATTTATCTGATGCAGATTTGCTCTTTGATCTGTTTGACAAGTATGAGGCTGAGGCTGTAAGAGTTATTGAAAAGGGCTATGTACATCCTGCCTATGATTATGTATTGAAGTGCTCCCATGCCTTCAACCTGTTGGATGCTCGTGGTGCTATCAGTGTTTCTGAGCGTGCTGCCTTTATCGGCCGTGTAAGAAAGCTGGCTAGAATGTGTGCTCAGTGCTATCTGAAGCAGCGTGAGGAGCTTGGTTATCCTATGATGGGAAAGGGGAATAAGGCATGAGCAAGACTTTATTGTTAGAAATCGGTACTGAGGAGGTTCCAGCTCATGTAATGCCAGGAATCCTGTCTCAGTTGAAGGAAAACGCAGCTAAGACCTTTGAGGAGCTGCGTATTGAATACAAGAATATTAAGACCTTGGGTACTCCTCGCCGTAGTGCCCTGCTGGTAGAGGGCTTGGCAGAGCAGCAGGCAGACCTTTCCAAGGAAAACCGCGGCCCTGCTGTAAATATTGCCTTTGATGCAGATGGGAACCCAACCAAGGCAGCTCAGGGCTTTGCCCGTGGTCAGGGCGTAAAGCCTGAGGAGCTGGTTACCAAGGATGGTTATGTTTATGCTATGGTTCATGAAAAGGGTGGCCAGACTGTTGATTTGCTGGGAGAAACCTTGAAGGGCCTGGTTGATGGTTTGAATTTCCCTAACAATATGCATTGGGCAGATTTGGACTACAAGTTTATCCGTCCTCTGCGCTGGCTGGTAGCTCTCTATGGTCAGGACGTTATTGATTTTGAGGTTGCCAATGTTAAGTCTGGCAGAACTTCCCGTGGCCATCGTTTCCTTTCTGAGGGAGATTTTGAGATTGCCAATGCCGAGGATTATGTAGAGGCTTGTCGCAAGGCTTCCATTATTGTAGATCAGAATGAGCGTTGCGAAATGATTCGTCAGCAGATTGCTGAGGTGGCTGCTGCCAATGGCGGTCAGGCTGAGGTTAATGAGGATTTGCTGGAGGAGGTTCTCTATCTGGTAGAGTATCCTACTGCTCTCTGTGGCAAGTTCGACGAGAAGTATTTGGCTTTGCCAGCTGAGGCGGTTATTACGCCAATGCGTGATCATCAGCGCTATTTCCCTGTTTTGAAGGATGGACAGCTGCTGCCTCTCTTTATTACCATTCGCAATGGTGGCAAGGAGCATTTGGAGACTGTACAGCATGGTAATGAGCGGGTACTGCGTGCTCGTTTGGAGGATGCTCAGTTCTTCTTTGATGAGGATAGAAAAAAGACTCTGGAGCAGCATGGTGAAAAGCTTAAGACTGTTGTTTTCCAGGATGGTCTGGGTACTATCTATGACAAGGCTCTCCGCTTGGAGGTTATGGCTGGTTATATTGCTGATGCTATTGGTGCCAATGAGCAGGACAAGAAGGATGCTGTACGGGCTGCCAAGCTGGCCAAGGCTGATTTGGTAACTGGCATGGTTACTGAGTTTACTGAGCTGCAGGGTGTAATGGGCCGTGAATATGCTCTGCTGGATGGCGAAACTAAGGCTGTAGCTCAGGCTATTGATGAGCATTATATGCCTCGTTTTGCTGGGGATAGCCAGCCTGCTTCTGTAGCTGGTCGGATTGTTTCTTTGGCAGATAAGATTGATACTATTGTAGGTACCTTTAGCAGAGGCCTGATTCCTACAGGTTCTCAGGATCCATTTGCTCTGCGCCGTCAGGCTTTGGGTATTGTAAATATGCTGAAGGAAGCTCAGTATCATATTTCTCTTAGCCAGCTGGTAGCCAAGGCTATGGAGCTTTTGAAGATTGCTGATGCTGGTCAGCAGGCCAAGCTGCAGAACGATGTAGCTGATTTCATGAAGCTGCGCTTGAAGAACGTTCTGGCAGATGCTGGTATTAGCTATGATGTAGTGGATGCTGTATTTGTAACAGTTGATGATATTTATGGCGTATTCTTGAGAGCTCAGGCTGTCAATGAGGCTGTAAAGCAGGATATGGAGAAAACCATTCAGGCCTTTGTGCGTACTGGTAATATTGCTCGCAAGGCTGAGGATGTTCAGGCTGCTGTAGAGGCGGGCCTTTTGGCTGAGCAGGTGGAGAAGGATTTGTGCAAGGCCTATGAGGCTGCATCTGCTAAGGCAGAGAAGGAAATTGCGGCTCAGGATTATGCTGGTGCTATTGATACCTTGTCTCAGCTGGCTGCCCCTATTGATACATTCTTCGATGGGGTTATGGTTATGGACAAGGATGAGAAGATTAAGAATAATCGTCTTGGCCTTTTGAAGCTGGTGGATAATTTGATTTGTCAGGTGGCTGACTTTAGTAAAATTGTGCTGGCGTAAATAAAAATTTTTTCCACAATATGTGCAATTTATGTTATAATTGACTTAACTTTGTTGTAGAGGAGAGGTTGAAAAATGACACAGGAAGCTATTGAGCAGATTCTCAAGGAAAAAATTGCTGAGGAGCGTAGCAAGCTGCCAACTCACGAGTATATTGATCTGAATGCAGTATCTAATGGCCGTGGAGTTGCAGATGGTGGTCTTTTGTATCTGAAGGCTGTTGATACAGCTCTGGATATTATGAGCAAGAGCGTTGCTGCTACTTTGGCACAGGTTGTAAAATAAGTTTTAGCATGAAAGGCTGTCGCTGGTCGGCAGCCTTTTTGCGTATACAAATAAAGCTGTTTGAGTTGGGAAAATTCTGATTTGCAGTGCTGATTGGCAAATCATGTTACTCTTTACTGAGGCATGGCAAATACCCTTCCCGGCACGCTCGCGCTATGTAAATGT
>CAKPVW010000035.1 GCA_934196075.1 uncultured Anaerovibrio sp. | reverse complement strand
GAAGGGTACATGCCATGCCTCTCAGTTCGTGTATTCACAGCAATTTCCCGCCTTGGCACAATTTGAAGATTTTGCGAACTGACTGGAATAGAACAGCAGATGGTAGTACCCTAAGAAAACCCTTGCTGAGCCTCGGTGCTTAATGAGTTCAAGCCGTAAGGCGCAGAAGGAATTTAGCATCCGCTAGGCTCAGTTAGGAACAGGAGTGAGTTTTCGTGGATACTACCTCAGCTGTGACGATTTAGAGTAGGGAAATCACGATGATTCGCCAACAGCCGGAGGGGCATGACACTTTTGCGTCAGGAGGCTTCCTGCTTTTGCAAAGCAAAAGTGAGCTCGGTGGCACTCTCTGCCATTCCGGTTTCTGTGAATTGGCTCAGCGACAAGCGGTATATATGCGTAAGAATAAACTATCAGGCAGGGTCATTTAGCCGACAGAGCAAAAGTCGTTATGACCGCAGGCTGTATCTCGAAAAACCTGTGGTATATAGCTCTACAAATCAGAACTTGACTAAGGTGTTTATGTGAGCTAAAATAAAGGTATAGAAAAAGAGCGAACCACAATGATGGTCGCCGTTACATGTTTTTAGTCGAAACCAAATCGACCGTCAAACAGTGCGTCAACACTGATGGTCACAACATCTTACGAAGAAGCAGTCCCGGCTAGGACTGCTTTTTTCGTGCTTGCTAAAAGATGTGGTCGATATGTGACCTACGTTAACCTAGTAAAATCAACGATAGTTCACCTGTGATAGTTAGCCAAATCAACACAGCCATCATCACAGCCACTACAAGAGTAACCAATGATATAAGAGCATATATTGCTACAGCTAATGCCTCATCGCAGGCGCTTCCCTTTTCTGGGAACACTATTATCGAAACCTCTACAGATAACATTCTCCATGCTATCATCTCCCTGTAAACAAAACTGCTAGGCAGAACATTTACTTATTTGCAGGGCGACCATCATTTGTATCATTGATAACAGAATTTTCATACTGCGTTCGCTCTGTGGGCATAATCCCACGATATATAAATTATAACAAATGTTTTGCTTATCGTCAAAACTATATTTTATAAAAATTACTTATCCCTGCAAATCAAATGTGTAGTGACCCCATAAAGTTAGACCTTATAATCCGGGTAGTTATATACTGCCCGGATATTTTTATGCCATGGAATGCCTGAGCCTATACTGTATAGGACTGAGCCAGCCCAGACGTTCCTTGATGCGCTTCTCATTATAGTATTTAATATAATCTTCTATAGCCTGCTTAAGTTCACCATAACTGTAGTAAGTTTTGTCATAATAGATTTCCTGTTTGAGTAGCCCAAAGAAATTTTCCATTACTGAATTATCATGGCAATTGCCTTTTCTGGACATGCTCTGAAATATCCCTTCCTCTTTCAATTTATTAGTATAAGATTCCATCTGGTAAGCCCATCCCTGGTCTGAATGAAACGTTCGCCTGTACTGACAGCTTGCAGTAAGCTTTATTGCGTTATCCAGTGCTTCCATAATATTTTCTGCTGAAGGAGTCTTACTGATGCCGTAGCTAATTATTTCACTATTATACATGTCCATAAAAGGATCAAGATAAAGCTTATGTGTTAGCAACCGACCTTGAGAATCAGTTACATAATACTTGAATTCAGTAGTATCTGTAGTAATTTTCTGGTAAGGAATGCTGGTCCTAAAATGCCTTTTTATACGGTTAGGTGCCACTTTGCCAACCTTTCCTTTATAAGAATTATATTTGCGGCTTTTTCTGGTATAGGTGGAAACCTGGAGATTAAGTTTTTGCATAATTCGCTGAACCTTCTTCTTGTTAATAATCAATCCGCGGTTATGCAGTTCACCGCATATTCTTCTATAACCGTAATCCTTATTTGCAGCCCTTATCTCAAGAATTAATTTTTCTTCTTTTTCGTCAGGATTGCTTCTGTCAAAGCGTTTTTGCCAATACATATAGGTAGCTTTAGGAAAGCCTGTACATGCGAGAATATCTTTTAATTTGAATTCATCGCGGAGACTATGGATTATTCTCGCAATTTTTTCAGAAGAGCTTCTTCCTCTAGCCGCAGTCTCCTCAATTCTTTTAAATAGGCATTCTCTATTCGTAGTCTAAGCAGTTCATTCTCCAGTTGCTGAATGTGTTCTTTGTCAGCAATTACATCTGGATTATCTGTATTAACAGGGTACGAATTGTTTTTTATTTTCAATGACTTTTTCCGTCCCTTCTTTTTAGGTCTGAGAGTTGCAGGTCCAGCAATCTTAAAGTCATTTACCCAATGGGCAATAAGTGACGGATTAGATATACTCTCCTTCAGTGCAAGCTCTTGGTAGGACATTTCACTAGTTAGATATGATTCTACTATACGGAGCTTGTATGCGAAAGTATAATTTGTCTTGTTTCTAGATCTTTTTAGAGATTCATAGCCAATACAGGTAAAAGTGCTAACCCATTGGCGAACAGTTTTGTGGGATGGAATGCTATACTTTTTAGCTAGTTTTTTATATCCAATACCTCCTTTAAGATATTCAGAAACAACTTTTTGCTTGAATTCATAACTATATTTTGCCAAAAGAAAACCAACCTCCAAAAATTAGATTTTAGGTCTAACTTTTGGGGGTCGGTACAATGTTGGAAGCTGTAATAGGGGATATATATTAGAGCTAGGAGGTTCTTGGGAAAATAAAATTGATTTTGTAATTGCAAAAAAATGATGTAACTATTGACGTTACAACCAAGTTGTTGTATTATTATGATTGCAAGATGTAATAACAGAGATTACAACACTTAAGGAGGTCTTTTGTAATGGAAAAGGTAGTAGAATTTTTGCAGAAAAACCCAGTGCAGTATTTAGCAACTGTTGGTAGAGATGGCAAGGCTAAATGTCGCCCTTTTATGTTTTGCTTTCAGCAGGGAGGGAAGCTTTGGTTCTGTACTAACAATACCAAGGATGTATATAAAGATATGATGGCAAATCCAGAGATTGAAATCTCCGTCTCCTCTTCAACATATGCTTGGATTCGCCTTCACGGCAAGGCTGTATTCGAAAACAATATGGCTGTTAAGGAAGCCTGCATGAACAACCCTATTGTTAAGGGACAATATCAGACTGCTGATAATCCTATTTTTGAGGTATTCTATCTGGAAAATCCTCATGGTGTAATTGCTGATTTTTCTGGCAATCCACCTTATGAATTTTAAGGAATCTGTCTTAGAAAAATATATACTAGAGTATTAGTGAAAATAATCCTATACAAAACTCATACAATCAGTCCCGCAGGAAAATATCCTGTGGGCTGTTTTATATAAGTTATTACTTGTTAACGAAGGAAAGGTTACGGAAATGAGTAAAATTGATTACCTAAAGCTTTTGGTTGAGGAAATTCATTCAACAACAGTGGCAACTATAGGTTCAGATGGGCATCCACAGACTAGAATTATCGATATGATGTATTATGATGAAAATGGCGTATACTTTATCACTGCCAAGGGAAAAGAATTTTATCATCAACTTATGGAACAGCTTTATGTGGCAATATCAGCTACAAAGGAGAAGATTGCAGTATCTCTTAGGGGAAAAATACGGAACATTGGTAAAAAGAATCTTGATATTATATTTGAGAAAAATTCGTATATGCAAGAAATCTATCCGGGGAATACCAGAGAGGCCTTGGAAGTATTCCAACTATATGAGGCCCAGGGGGAGTATTTTGATATTAGGGTGCCATCTAAAATTGTAAGAGAGCCTATAAAGATTGGACAAATTGAAGCTGGGCAAAGAGGCTATTATGTTGGAATAGGCTGTATTGGCTGCAAACTATGTTATTCAGTATGCCCTCAAAAGTGTATTGATATCTCCTCGATTCCTGTGATAATCAATCAACACCATTGTCTCCACTGTGGAAGTTGTGTAGAGATTTGTCCTAAGAAATGTATCGAGAAAAAGGGGAATATATGATTAATAATGGTATATTTTCTCAACAAGCATATGAGGAGCGTATTCATCAGACAACTGGGGTGATTCATGAGGCTGATGCTATACTTATTGGGGCTGGTGCAGGGTTATCAACGGCAGCTGGACTTCAATATGGCGGTAAGCGGTTTAAGGAAAATTTTGGCGAGTTTATTCAAAAATATGGTGCTTATTATATGACTGATATGTATTCAGCAGGTTTTTATCCTTATCCATCGGAAGAAGCTAAATGGGGATATTGGTCCAAGCATGCCCTTATGAATAGGTTTGAAATATCAGCATTGCCACTTTATAAACAGCTTTATGATATTGTTAGGCAAAAAAATTATTTTGTTATTACTACCAATGTTGATCATCAATTTTACAAGGCAGGTTTTTCGGAAAAGAACATTTTTGCAACACAAGGCGATTATGGCAAAATACAGTGCCGGAAAGGGTGTCATCCTAAAACCTATGAAGCAGAGAGGCTATTTCGAAAAATGGATGCAGTGAGGAGGGATTGTCTTATTCCTACAGAACTTGTGCCAAAATGTCCTATTTGTGGCGGTAGAATGGCTATGAATCTTCGTTGTGATAATTATTTTGTGGAGGATGATACATGGCATAAGGCAGCAGATAGATATGTTGAATTTTTAACTCAGCATAAGGGGAAGAAGGTTGTACTTTGGGAACTGGGAGTTGGCTTTAATACTCCTGTTATTATACGTTGGCCCTTTGAAAAAATGGTTAGGGAAAACAAATCTTATAGTCTTATTCGTCTCAATATGCATGAAGCAGCTGTGCCGGAAGATATAGAAGAGCGTGCCATAGGCATAGATGGCGATATGGCTAAGGTGATTATGAAAATAAGGGGCTTGATAGTATGACACAAGAGGAAAGACGTGAATATTTGCTGAAATATCTTCTAAAGGAGGATTTGAGATTTCGAGGCCGAAGGATGCCAACAGGCAAGCTGGCGCAGGAGAGATTGTTGCGAGCTTTAATGAATATTAGGCATCCAAAACCAATTAGTGAAGAGTTTTTGAAAGTGCAGGATAGTTATTTGATGGAAAGAGCTATAGAGCGTGGTATTATAGACATTACGGAGCTGAAGCCTGTTGAGTCAGATGGAAGATTATATATTTGGCAGGGTGATATTACGACTTTGAAATGTGATGCCATTGTCAATGCCTGCAATTCACAGATGCTAGGATGTTTTTATCCATTGCATGGCTGTATTGATAATTTTATTCATACCTACGCAGGGGTAGAGTTGCGCTTAAAAATGCAGGAGCTTATGGTAAAGCAGGGGAATGAGGAAGAAGTAGGTAAAGCTAAGATTACATCTGGTTATAATTTGCCGGCAAAATATATTTTGCATACAGTAGGGCCCAGGATTCAAAGATTCGTTTCCATAAAGGATGAGGAATTACTTGTCAGCTGTTATAGTGAATGTTTAAAGTTAGCGGCAGATACAGGAGTAGAGTCTATAGCATTTTGCTGTATTTCTACAGGAATATTTTGCTTTCCTCAACAAAGAGCAGCTGAAATTGCTATCAGTACTGTAAGAAAATTTCTAAATACGGATAATAGAATTAAAAAGGTAGTATTCAATGTGTTTAAGGATGAGGATTTTGCCATTTATAGCAAAGAATTCTGATTTGCAGGGCTATACACCCCAGTTTTTTCGAGAGACAGCCTGCGGTCATAACGACTTTTGCTCTGTCGGCTAAATGACCCTGCCTGATGATTTATCCTTACGCCCAGATACCGCTTGTCGCTGAGCCAATTCACAGAAGCCGGAATGATAGAAAGTGCCACCGGGCTCACTTTTGCTTCGCAAAAGCAGGAAGCCTCCTGACGCAAAAGTGTTATGCACCTCTGGCTGTTGACGAATCATCGTGATTTACCGCTGTCCTGTTCTTCTAACACAGCCTGCGGTCATGGCGACTTTTGCTCTGTCGGCTAAATGACCCTGCCTGATAGTTTATTCTTACGCAGAGATACCGCTTGTCGCTGAGCCAATTCACAGTGACCGGAATGGTAGAGAGTGCCTCTGGGCTCACTTTTGCTTCGCAAAAGCAAGAAGCCTCCTGACGCAAAAGTGTCATGCCCCTCCGGCTGTTGACGAATCATTCTGCCTTATCTATGCCACTATATATCGAAGAAAGACAATCATTACAAACTATGCCAAGGCGGGAAATTGCTGTGAATACAATAACTGAGAGGCATGGCATGTACCCTTCTACGGCATATTAATGCGCCTCGCTTCTTAACGAATTAAAGACGTTAGAAGCTGAACGTAGTGATAGCTTCTAACGAGCTTTAATGAGTTTAGCAGCGTGAGGCCAGTTATAACCCCTAGATTCTTCAAAGAAAATGCAACTGCATTTTCTTACATTGGGGTTTCGACGAGGGTATCGATATAGTTCACCCCTTATAAGGAGCACTATATTTTGTTATTTACGAAGGTGCAGGGTGCCGGACACCTCGTCATATAGCGCGAGCGTGCCGGGAAGGGTATTTGCCATGCCTCAGTAAAGAGTAACATGATTTGCCAATCACCTCTACAAATCAGAATTTTCAACTTGACGCTGATGAAATTTTGGTATATCATACAAATAATGATTATATATAAAACATATAGAGATAGTATGATAATATCGCTGAGGTGTCATAAATGGAGAAATTAAAGCTTTTCCCTGGGGAGATTCCCCTAGAGGTTATGGATTATTTAATAGAGCAAATGCAGAAAATATCCTTTGGAGAGGTGGTACTGGTGGCTCAGGATGGAGTGCTGGTGCAAATAGAAAGCCAGGAGAAGCTGCGCTTGGCTAATTGGGGGCAGCATTTGGAGCAGCAATTATGGACTGCTAAGCAACAAGACCATATTATCAAGCATCTACAACAGGAATTTAGTCATTTGGCCTATGGCAAGCTGGTTATTGTTATCAAGAATGGCAATGTGATACAAATGGAGCGGACGGAAAAGCAACGTTTCACCGGTTTAGATGGAGAAGGTATTTAGCTTTTATAGAGAACTGGATTTGCCAAGAGGACTTTGATAAAATTTTGTCACAAAAATATTGACAAGCTGGCGATTTCATAGTAAACTAACAACATCACTTATAAAACATATAAATAATATATGATTGAATGGTATAACCTTAGGTCATTCGACAAACGAAAGCCTACGGCGCCGTATAGAGTATGGGATAGGAATATATTTTCCCAAGAATACTCTATACCGCTGTGGGCTTTTTTTGTACATATTAATTAAGAACAGAATGGGAGTGAAGAATTATGCAGGCAAAGAAATTATTTGGATTAGCAGTCAGCGTACTATTGGCAGTTGGGGTGATGGCAGGCTGTGGCAGTGATACGGCTGAAAATACAGACAGCAAAGAATTTTTAAATGTCTCTTACGATCCTACCCGAGAGCTTTATACAGAATTTAATGAGAAATTCAAAACTGAATGGCAAAAAGAAAGCAATCAGGATATTATTTTTGCTCAATCTCATGGAGGTTCTGGCAAGCAGGCCCGTTCTGTGCGAGAGGGACTGGAGGCAGATGTTGTAACTTTGGCTCTGGCCTATGATGTAGATGAAATTGCTCAGGCAGGCCTTATAGACAAGAACTGGCAGCAGAAGTTCCCTGATAATTCTGCTCCCTATACTTCCACCATTGTATTTTTGGTAAGGAAAGGCAACCCTAAGAACATCCATGATTGGAATGATTTAACCAGAGATGATGTTCAGATAGTCACTCCAAATCCGAAAACTTCTGGCGGAGCTCGCTGGAATTATCTGGCCGCCTGGGAATATGCTAAGGAGAAAAACAATGGCAATGAGGCTGCCATCAAGGAATTTATGCAGAAGCTTTTCCACAATGTAGTGGCCTTGGATTCCGGTGCTAGAGGTGCTACTACTTCCTTTGTACAGCGGGGGCAGGGAGATGTGCTGATTGCTTGGGAAAATGAAGCCCTGCTTTCTGTCAAGGATGCTCCAGGTGCCTATGAGGTGGTAGTACCCTCCATTAGTATTTTGGCAGAACCATCTGTAGCCGTGGTAGATGAAGTTGTAGATAGAAAGGGCACAAGGGATGTGGCTGAGGCCTACATCAAGTACCTGTATTCCAAGGTTGGGCAGGAAATTGCGGCCAAGAATTTTTATCGTCCACGGGATAAGGAAATTGCCGACAAATACAAGCATCAGTTTCCTGAGCTAAAGCTGGTTACTATTGACAGCGCCTTTGGTGGTTGGAACAAGGCTCAGAAAGAGCATTTTGCCGATGGAGGCACCTTTGATCAGATTTTTGAGAAAAAATAATTATTCAGAAAATTTTAGGGAGGAAAAGTCATGAGCAAAGCTGGCAGGGTGATACCGGGGTATCATCTCACATGGGGAATTACCATATTTTATTTATCCCTGATATTGATAATACCTCTAGGTGCCTTTTTATTGTATAACCTAGGCATGGGCTGGGATAAATTTTGGCAGACAGTAACTGACTATAGGGTACTTCATGCTTACTATATCAGTCTGGCGACTTCTCTGGTGGCAGCTCTGGTAAACGCCCTATTCGGCTTGCTGTTAGCTTGGGTGCTGGTACGCTATGATTTTCCCGGTCGGCGCCTGATGGACGGTCTAATTGATTTGCCCTTCGCCCTGCCTACGGCAGTAGCAGGTATTGCCCTAACTACTTTGTATGCCGAAAATGGCTGGCTGGGGCAATTCTTCTTTGCCCTGGGTATTCCTTCCGTATTTTCTGTTTTGGGCATTACCATTGCCTTGATATTTGTGGGATTGCCCTTTACCGCCCGCAGTGTACAGCCGGTACTGGGGGAATTGGATGGACAGTTGGAAGAAGCAGCTGAGATATTGGGGGCTGATGCCTGGACCACCTTTAGGCGGGTAATTTTGCCAGAACTGCGGGCCCCGCTTTTAACAGGTTTTGCCTTGGCCTTTGCCAGAGGTATTGGGGAATATGGCAGCGTAGTATTTATTGCCGGTAATATGCCCTATGAAACCGAAATAGCTCCTCTCCTGATTATGGCCAAGCTGGAGCAGTTTGACTATCAGGCAGCGGCGGCAGTGGCCTTGGTGATGATGGCCATGTCCTTTTTGATTTTATTAAGCATCAACGGCTATCAGCGGTATTTGGCCAAGAGACAGGGGTGTTAAGAAATGAAACCAAGAAAATTTTCTCAGTGGTTGTTAATAGGGCTGGCCGCCTTGTTTCTTCTGCTGATGCTGGTATTGCCCCTGGTGCTGGTGGCCCGGGAGGCTTTGGCGCAGGGCTGGCAAAGCTTCTGGCAGGCGATTACAGAGCCTTTTGCCTTGAAGGCCTTGTATCTTACCTTGGAGGCTACAGTAGCAGCAGTAGTCTTGAATACCATTTTCGGACTGGCCTCGGCCTGGCTTTTGACTAAATATGATTTTCCCGGCAAGGCTTGGCTAGGGTCCTTAATAGATTTGCCCTTTGCTATTTCTCCTGTAGTAGCAGGTTTGTTTTTCATTATGCTTTTTGGTCGCATGAGCCCTCTGTATCCACTGCTGCGGGCAGAGCATATCGCCATTGTCTTTGCTGTACCGGGAATTATTCTAGCCACGGTTTTTGTAACCTTTCCTTTTATTACCAGAGAGCTGGTGCCAGTACTGGAAAGTCAGGGCAATAGTCAGGAGGAGGCAGCGGCCACTATGGGAGCGGGGGGCTGGACTATTTTCCGCCACATTACCCTGCCTAGAATCAAATGGGCCTTGCTCTATGGCGTTATTCTGTGCAGTGCCAGAGCCATGGGAGAATTTGGGGCGGTATCAGTAGTTTCCGGCCATATTAGAGGCAAAACCAATACCCTGCCTTTGCATATTGAGATACTTTACAATGAATATAATTTTACGGCTGCCTTTGCCGTAGCGGCTATTTTGGTTATATTAGCAGTTATTGTGCTGATTCTGCGGAATCTGGTGGAATGGCGAGGAAAACGGAGGATGAAGGATGTCTAAGGAAGTAGAATTAAAAAATATTGAAAAAAACTATGGCGACTTCAAGGCCTCAGATAATGTAAATCTGGCGGTGGAAAAGGGCAGACTCATTGGCCTTTTGGGCCCCTCCGGCAGTGGTAAAACCACCATTTTGCGCATGATTGCCGGCTTGGAACAGCCGGATAAGGGTGATATTTTTATTGCCGGTCAGCGGGTTAATGATTTGCCAGCAGGCAAAAGAGGCATTGGCTTTGTTTTTCAGAATTATGCCTTGTTTAATCATATGACAGTGGCAGAAAATATTGCCTTTGGTCTGCAGGTGCAAAAGGCAGATAAAAAGAAAATCCAGCAGCGGACAGAAATGCTGGCAGAGCTGGTGGGACTGGCAAATTTTATACATCGTTATCCAATGCAGTTATCTGGTGGTCAAAGACAGCGAGTGGCCTTTGCCAGAGCTTTAGCGCCAGAGCCTCAGCTTTTGCTGTTGGATGAGCCTTTTGCCGCCATTGATGCCAAGGTGCGAAAGGATTTGCGGCAATGGCTTCGCAGTATGATTCATCAGCTGGGTATTACCAGTATTTTTGTTACCCATGATCAGGATGAAGCGGTAGAGGTGGCAGATGATATTATTATTACCAATAAAGGTCATGTGGAGCAGATAGGGACGCCGGCAGAAATTTATCAGCATCCGGCTACCCCTTTTGTGGCACAGTTTATTGGGGAATCGGTGCCAGTAGAGGATTATACCATTTTCAAGGGTTTCAGCAATGGAGAGGGCAATCATCCCGGCATTATCAGGCCAGAATTTTTGGAAATCGGAGCTGATGATGGGGAAATGTATTTGCCTTTGGCAGCGGAAAAGGGAATCGTGCGGGAAACCTATTTCCGAGGCAGCAATATGCAGATTGATGTGGAGGTCAAAGGGCAGCTGCTAAGAGGCTGGCGCAGTCTGGAGAAAAAGCCCCTCCGTGAGGGAGATGAGGCCAGGGTGCTGATACATCGCATATACAGCTTTGCTCATGGGCAAACTAAGATTGTGGAAAATCAGGCCAAACAGCAAAATTCAGTAATTATCTAGGGAGGCAATGGTATGGAAGTAAAAAGAATAGAGGCAGATATTCTCATTGCTGGCGGCGGTGCTGCGGGCTGCTATAGTGCCATTACCTTGGCAGAGGAACATCCTGAGTTATCTGTGGTGCTGGTGGACAAGGCCAATATCCAGCGCAGCGGCTGTCTGGCTGCGGGAGTAAATGCTCTGAATGCCTATATTACTCCGGGATACAAGCCAGAGGATTATGCTGATTATGCGGCTGCTGATGCTGAGGGCATTGTGCGCTACGACCTTTTGCAAACCATGGCAGAGGGGTTGAATCAGGCTACCCATCATTTGGAAAAGCTGGGCTTGGTGATACTTAAGGATGACCAGGGACAATATGTAGCAAGAGGTTGGCGGAATATTAAAATTAACGGTGAAAACATTAAGCCTATTTTGGCTCAAGCTGTCCGCAAGGCTGATAATGTAAAAATAATTCAGCATGTTAATTTGGTGGATTATTTGCAGGATAAGGCAGATGGCAGAATCACAGGTGCCTGGGGTATAGGTCTAAGAGATGAAGCCCTTTATATTATTCAGGCCAAGGCCACTATTTGCGCTACCGGCGGAGCTGCTGGTATGTACAGGCCCAATCATCCCGGCATCAGCCGTCACAAAATGTGGTATAGCCCTTTTAATACGGGAGCTGGTTATGCTATGGGACTGCGGGCAGGGGCAGAAATGACCACCTTTGAAATGCGGTTTATTGCCCTGCGTTGTAAGGATACTATTGCTCCCACCGGTACTTTGGCTCAGGGCATTGGTGCTCAGCAGGTTAATGCCAAGGGTGAGCTGTATCAGGAAGCCTATGGCAATACCACCGCCGAAAGACTTTATGCGGTGGTGAGTGAGAATTTGGCTGGTCGAGGCCCTTGTTATTTAACTACCAAGGGAATCAGTCTTGTAGAGCAGGAGACCTTGGAAAAGGCTTATTTGAATATGGCTCCGGCTCAGACCATGAAATGGCGGGAAACCGGCCTAGGGCCTGCTGTAGCCAATGTGGAGGTTGAAGGCAGCGAGCCTTATGTGGTAGGTGGTCATACAGCCAGCGGTTATTGGATTGATGCCCAGCGTGCCACCACTTTGCCGGGGCTTTTTGCCGCAGGTGATGTGGCAGGAGGTTGTCCCCAGAAATATGTAACAGGAGCTTTTGTAGAGGGTAAGCTGGCAGCTCAGTCAGCAGCAGCCTATGCAGGTTCCTTGGCAAATTTTGAGCATAATTCTTTGACGGAAAAAGATATTGTGGCTCAGGTAGAAAAACTACTGATAAAGGATAATGCTGAGGCCAGTCCTTTTTCTACTGAGGATTTGGAGGAAGCCATGCAGCAGATAATGGATGAATATGCTGGAGGTATCAGCACCGGGTATCGCTATACGGAAAGTCAGCTGGATATAGCCTCCAAGCATATTGCCAGGTTGACTAAATTAAGTCATGGTCTTCGTGGTAAGGATAATTATCAGCTGTTAAAAATCTTTGAGCTGCAGGAAAGACTTTTAATCTGTCGTGTGCTTATAGCCCATTTGCAGGCTAGAAAGGAAACCCGCTGGCATAGCTTTGCTGAAAATCTGGATTATCCAGCTAAGAATGCTGCCTTTGAGGGTTATATTAATTCCCGCTTGGAACAGGGAAATATCAAAATTATCCAGCGTCCGCTGGTAGGCCGAGGTGAACAGTATGAGCATCAGCATTGAAAAAAATAAATGTATTGGTTGTGGTCTTTGTGCTGAGGCATGTCCGGGAAATCTGCTTGTTATTAAGGATGGCCAGGCGGCTATTCGGGATGTAAGGGATTGCTGGGGGTGTACAGCCTGTGTTAAGGCCTGCCCCAAGGATGCTATTTTTTATTATCTTAGTGCAAATCTAGGTGGGGCCGGGGGCAGACTTTATGCTCATGACAGCCGTGACAGGTTGGTTTGGGAGCTGCAGCTGGAAGGGCACACTGAGAAAATAACTGTAGAAAAAAATCAGGCAAATGCCTATTGAATAGAGAGGAAGAAAATTATGGGAAAACTATCGCATCTGGATGCCTTGGAGGCGGAAGCCATATATATTATCCGGGAAGTAGCGGCGGAATGTGAAAAGCCGGTTATGCTGTATTCCATTGGTAAGGACAGTTCTGTAATGATGCATCTGGCCTTGAAGGCCTTTTATCCGGAAAAGCCTCCTTTTCCATTTTTACATATAAATACGACTTGGAAATTTCATGAAATGATAGAGTTTCGTGATGCTCAGGCCAAGAAATATGGTTTGGAAATGCTGGAATACAAAAATGAAGAGGGACTGCAGGCAGGGATTAATCCCTTTGATAATGGTGCTTCCTATACGGATATTATGAAAACCCAGGCATTGAAGCAGGCCTTGGCCAAATATGGCTTTACGGCGGCCTTTGGCGGTGGTCGTAGGGATGAGGAGAAGTCCAGAGCCAAAGAAAGAATTTTTTCTTTCCGCAATGCGGCCCAGGCTTGGGATCCAAAGAATCAACGGCCGGAAATGTGGAAGCTGTATAATTCCCAGATTAACAAGGGGGAAAGCATTAGAATTTTCCCTATTTCCAATTGGACGGAGAAGGATATCTGGCAGTATATCCGCCGGGAAAATCTGGATATTGTGTCCTTGTATTTTGCCAAGGAAAGACCTTGCATTGAGCGGGATGGCAATATTCTGATGATTGATGATAATCGGATTGTGGATAAGCTGAACTTGAAGCCGGAAGATATTCAAAATCGTAAAATCCGTTTCCGGACACTGGGGTGTTATCCTCTTACTGGTGCGGTGGAATCTGAGGCAGATACCTTGGATGGCATTGTGGAGGAAACCTTGGGTGCCGTGGAGTCAGAGCGTACCAGCCGGGTAATTGACCATGAGGGCGCAGGCAGTATGGAGCGCCGCAAAAGGGAGGGTTATTTCTAATGAATGATTTGTTGAAATTTATTACCTGCGGCAGTGTGGACGATGGAAAATCTACGCTGATAGGACATCTTTTGTATGATGCCAAATTGATTTATGCAGATCAGGAGGAGGCTCTGCTGCTGGATTCTAAGGTTGGCAGCTGTGGGGGAGCTATTGATTATTCTCTATTGCTGGACGGATTGCTGGCAGAGCGGGAGCAGGGAATTACCATAGACGTGGCTTATCGTTATTTTACCACGGATAATCGCAGTTTTATCTGCGCTGATACCCCTGGTCACGAGGAATATACCCGAAACATGGCCTGTGGTGCTTCCTTTGCAGATTTGGCAGTTATTCTGGTGGATGCCACTCAGGGGGTGCTGACTCAGACTCGCCGTCATGCCCGTATTTGTGCTTTGATGGGCATTAGGTATTTTGTTTTTGCCATTAATAAAATGGATCTAACAGGCTATGATGAGGAGAATTTCCAAGCTATTGAAAAGCAGATTGCAGAACTGCAAAAGGAGATGGGCTTGGAGAATATTCAGCTGATTCCTGTTTCGGCTACAGAGGGGGATAATATTACCAATTATTCGCCTAATATGCCTTGGTATAAGGGGCCAGCCCTGTTGCCTTATCTGGAAAATGTGGATGTAACAGAAAGGGCGGGAGAGGAAAAAGGCTTTTATCTGCCAGTTCAGCGGGTATGTCGTCCTAACCATGAATTCAGAGGCTTTCAGGGACAGGTGGAAAGTGGCTCTATAGCTGTGGGAGATACAGTGACTTCCCTGCCTAGCGGGGAGCAGGCTCAGGTGAAGAAAATTATTGTAGCTGACCATGAGGAACAGCAGGCAGTGCAGGGCCTGCCGGTAACTATTCAGCTGAACCGCGAGGTGGATGTATCTCGTGGCTGCGTGCTGGAAAAGGATAGCGGCATTAGTCAGGGGGATAATTTCACAGCAGAAATTTTGTGGATGGATGATGTGCCTTTGACTGTGGGAAAGAATTTTATTGTCTTTTTGGGGACAAAGAAAATTCCTGGCATTTTATCTAAGATTGAATATGGCATAGATATTAATACAGGTCAGCATATTCAGACAGATACTTTGAACAAAAATGAGATTGCCCTTTGTCAGCTGTCGATGGTAGAGCCTATTGTGATAGATACCTTTAATCAGCATCGTACTCAGGGTGAGTTTATTCTTATTGACCGTATTAGCAATATGACGGCAGCCTGTGGCGTGGTTCGCAGTATTGAGGCTGAGGACAAGGATAGAAATCAGCGGGCGGCAGCTAGAATGCGCAGTGCTTTGAATTGGCAGCAGGCCGTTACCATTGCTTTCCAGCCGGAAAAGGATGGGATTTCTGTTGAAGCGATTAGTCAGGCTGAGCAGCAGCTGGTGCGAAACGGCCGGCATACGTATTTTTATGCTCCTGAGGCTGGAGAGGATTATGCCCAGGTGGTAAGGCATTTGAATTTGGCTGGAGTGATTGTTTTGCTGGTGCTGCCAGCAGGCGCGGAGTTGAATTTTGCATATAAGTCTTGGCAGGATATAGCTGATGCCGATAAAAAGGATGCCAATGGTATTGCAAATGCTATTTTGCGAGCTACCATGTTGGATGCCGTTATGGGCGCTAATGACTGGAGTATATAGAATATAATTTTTCTCGTAGAAATAACCTTAGAGACAAGTATTGGAGTCTCTAAGGTTGTTTTTTATATTTAAATTCTGATTTGTAGAGGTGATTGGCAAATCATGTTACTCTTTACTGAGGCATGCCATGCCCCTCCGGCTGTCTCTCGAAAAAACTGGGATGCATGGCCCTGCAAATTAGAATTTTGTAAAAAAATACAGTTATTGAAGATATAGCATAAAAATGGTACAATTATGACATACAGGAGGTGGTTATTATGCCCAAAATTATACCTATTAGAGATTTAAAAAATACCTCTGCTATTTCTGATATGTGCAAGGAATCAGGAGAACCAATTTATATTACAAAAAATGGTTATGGTGATATGGTTATCATGAGTATGGAAAATTACGAAAAAATAATACATTCATATGACATACATGCTAAGATAGCAGAGGCAGAAGCAGATATAGTTCATGGAAACGTAAAGAATGCCGACAGCGCCCTGCAAGAACTGAGGTTAAAATATGATATATGAAATAAAAATAACCTCATCAGCCATACGTGATTGGGATGGCATATTTGATTATATAGCTAATATATTGGGAAATAGACAAGCAGCTTTGGATTTGGCCAAAGAAATTGAGGCTTGTTATAAAAAAATTAAAAACCATCCGTTTATGTATGAATATTGTAATGATGTTCGGTTAAAACAATGGGGGTATCGTAAGGCTATAATAAAAAATTATATTTTGGTTTATAGAGTAGATGATAAAAACAAAATAGTATATATTCTGCGAATTTTTTATGGCCGTCAGAATTATATTGATTATCTATAAAGTTGCCGAAAAAATGCACTCTGAAGATTAATCAACAGAGAGTGAAAGCACAACATTTGACACTCTCCACGCTTAAAGGGAGGGGATGGCGTTTTTTAATAAGGAAAATATTTTGAGGGTTTGTAGGGAAAGAACCCTCATGGGGTTCAATACTGTCCAGCAAAAAGGAGATGTTTCACGTGAAACATCTCCTTGGGCGTAGATATGCTATTTTTAGTTTAGGGAGATAGCATATTACATTTCCATGGATTGCTCCATAGAATCATCTTCAGCCAATTCCTCCTGAGCATTTCGGTCGCGTTTTCTAGCATAGGCTAAATAATAAATTGCTGCGCAGGCTAAAGCCCCTACAGCAGTGGCCTCATAGATACCATTAAAGCCAATGATTTCTTTGAAGGCACCCAGAAAATATGGGCCAAAGCCCAGACCTACATCCAGCATAATGAAATAGGTGGAAACAGCAATACCAGAACGATAGGCTGGAGTAAGCTTGACACAGATAGCCTGACCATTGGACATGAAGGTGCCATAGCCAAGGCCGATAAAGATGCTGGCCGCAATCATCAGCACCATGCCCTGAGCCTGTCCCAGAAGCATCAGGCCAATAAACAGGGCCAGATAGCAAGGATACATAACGAAATCCTCACCCTTGCGGTCAAACATTACACCGGCAAAGGGGCGAATTACTGTAATAACAATGGCGTAGACTACGAAAAATATAGGGCCGGCACCATCTAGACCTAATTCCTTGGTATAGGCACCAAGGAAGGAAAGCACACCAGAGTAGCAAATACCCATGAAAAAGGCAACGGTGGAAATAGCCAATACTCTAGGTTCAATAAAATTATCCAAACGGAAGGATTTTAGCTCTGCCAGCTTTTCGGTAGAAAGCTCAATTTCTTCCACAGGCAGGAAAAAAGTAGCCAAAAGGCAAGCACCTAAAATAGCAATGCAGAAGTTAACGATATGGGCAAAGCTGAAATAATCCTGCAGCAGCATGCCCAGCAGAGGACCAACACCAGCAGCCAAGCTTAGGCTGAGAGCAAAATAGTTAATGCCCTCGCCACGGCGGGACTGGGGAATAACTCCGGCAATAATAGTGCCGGTGGCGGTAGCAGCTACACCATAGCCAATGCCGTTTAGCAGTCGTACTCCATATAGAGTAGTCATAGAATTAAAAGCGAAATAGAGAACTGTGGTCAGAAGATAAAAAATCACCCCGGCGTAGAGCATTTTCTTACGGCCCATTAATTCAATATAGCGGCCACCAATTAATCTGGCCAGCAGTACACCGATAATATAGATGCCGGTAGCCAGGCCAGCCTCTGCTACAGTGGCACCCATATGTAATGCTTCTACAGCAATAACTACCATAAGCATATAATAGATGATATAAATGCCTAGATTGATAAATGTATCAAGTATAAAGCCACGGGTCCATAATCGTTCCTTTTCCATAAAATAATCATCAGCCTTTCTTAATTTATAGTTAATTAATAAAAGAAAACGCTTTAGATTATAGTGAATATGAAGATATTTGTATAACGCAATAAAAAGATAGCTGCTATCGCAAAAAACGATGACAACTATCTGGAAAAATTAGTCCATGAAATAGGGGCGTAAATAGTTTATAAAAAATTCGATATGTGGTCGTTTAGGTGTGTCCTTTTTGAATACAATGCAGGTATCTAGTAGTAATGGCTCCTGTAGGGCATATATACCATCGGATATACCCAGAGCTTCTATGAGTCGTTGAGGCAGAATTGCTCCTGCCGGATTTTGCTGGCAAAAGTGTACCATGGCATATGGAGTGGAAAGGGTAGCTGCTCGAGGCGGATGTTTTTGAGGAAAGTATTCACTAATGGTTTGTTCAATGAAATAATTGGTGGGATAATATACCATAGGGTAGTTGATAATATCGTTGTGACTTACAGTGGAATGAGGCAATGTTAAACAGGGGGCATAATATACCATTTTGTCCCAGCCTAGATGAACCTGTTCATATTCAGCAAAGGGTTTGGCATGAATCATGTATACAGAGGCTAAATCAATTTTATCATCCCGCAGGTCTGTTAATATTTCACTGCTTTCCATATCATAAACCACTAGATCGATGGGCTTCTTCTCCTGTTGGAAATGTTGTACATGGCGGTTCATTAGTACATCCCCTAGGGTTCGCATAACGCCGATTTTTAAGAGGGCAGGTACCTGCTGTTGTTCTTGGCGAAGTGTTAATATTTCCTGTTGCAAATCTGTTAGGTGTTTTTCTGCAATGGCCAGCATTTTTTTTCCAGAGGGAGTCAGATGACTTCCTTTGTTGGTACGCTGAATAAGCTCCAGGCCCACAGTTTCTTCCAGTTTTTTGATTTGGGCACTAAAGGCAGATTGGGTAATATTGGCCTGCTGTGCGCCCCGGGTAAAATTGTTTTCTTTGCTATAGCATAGCAGGCATTTTAGTTGTTGTATAGTTGGCAATTCAATCATGGCATCACCTTGTTTTTTGAATCTACTGGTTTATCATACAGTTATGTTTTAATTCCGTCAAGTTATAGCCGAAATAGATAAGTTGATGTTGTTTCACGTGAAACAACATTATCTCTTTTTAGAGAAGCAGTTGAAAAAAAAAGTATCTAGTGTTATAATTGATGTAGAAATCGAAAAGGTCATATGTAGACCAAAAGAAAACGCCTCCACGTGCCATGTGGGGGCGTTTTTGCGCGGTTAAAAACCGTGCCCAGCTAGGTGCCACAATATGGGTGCTCCTACCATCCTAGCAGTTGCCAAATCAAAGTGCCTAGAATGCTACCTAGAACACTGATTAGCAGTGAGAGCAGAAAATCGAAAAAAGTCATATTGTAAACCTCCTCTCCGGCCAGATTAGCTGGTGAGGCTGTGGCTTGTTTAGTATATCATATTCACGATTAAATTTATAATCGAATTGATTGCAAATAATCTTTTCCTTAGATATAATCATTACAATCACAAATAGCTTTAGCAATTATTGCGTAATAAATAATCATGGAAGTGAAACAAATGCCAATATACAATGCACCGATTTTGGCGGTGGATCCAGTAGAAACTAGAAGATATGCAGGCCTGCAAAAGGCAGAGGACTTCAAGCAGGAGCTGATAGATAATGCTTGTCAGGAGGCGCAGCTTTTGATTCAGCCCAAGGGCATCTGGCAGATTTACGATTATAATGCAGAAAGTCAGACAGTATATAATCAAGGCCATACATTGGAAGTAAAGCTGCAAGGCAAAAGCATAGGGAAACATTTGCAAAAAGCCTGCCAGGTGGTAATTATGTCTGCCACTATTGGAGAGGATATTGAAGATCAGGTAACCCGTTCCTTTGAGGAGGGAAAATACAGCTTTTCCATGCTTTTGGATGCGGCAGCTACCACAGCTATTGAGGAAGTAGCTGATGGTATGGAGAAAAATATATTCAATGTAGTTAAAAGACAGGGACTGGCCATGACATGGAGATTC
>CAKPVW010000034.1 GCA_934196075.1 uncultured Anaerovibrio sp. | reverse complement strand
TGCTTTTGCGAAGCAAAAGTGAGCCCGGTGGCACTCTCTATCATTCCGGTCACTGTGAATTGGCTCAGCGACAAGCGATATCTATGCGTAAGGATAAACTATCAGGCAGGGTCATTTAGCCGACAGAGCAAAAGTCGTTATGACCGCAGGCTGTCTTTCGGAAAAACTGTGGTATATGGCTCTACAAATCAGAATTTTTGAATTTCTCAGCATAGCGAAATACCGCACCGCCACCACTTTTATTGACAGCAAAGGCATTGCCAAAAATAAGGATTGAATTCATAGAATCTACACCGATGAAATGCTATAATATAAACACACAGTAAAAAGGAGGAATAAGAATGTTGGTCGAAGGAACGTTTTGCAGGAAATGTAACCTTTCGTCTTTTCAAATTATCATACTTGGTTTTGCCGGAGTCATTCTGCTGGGGGCGCTGATACTGATGTTGCCGATCTCTACAACAAAGGGCTGCATAACTCCATTCAACGAAGCACTGTTTACCGCAACATCCGCTGTTTGTGTAACGGGGCTTGTGGTGCATGATACCGGCAGCTATTGGTCAGTCTTTGGTCAGACGGTGATCCTGATGCTGATTCAGATAGGTGGACTTGGTGTTGTCACCGTGGCAGCATCCTTTGCACTGATGTCCGGGCGAAAAATATCTCTGATGCAGCGCAGTACCATGCAGGATGCCATCTCAGCACCGAAAGTCGGAGGAATCGTCCGGTTGACACTGTTCATCCTGCGGGGAACATTCCTAATCGAACTGATAGGTGCCCTGGCCATGCTGCCGGTGTTTTGCCACGACTATGGATGGCACGGGATTTGGCTGGCGGTATTTCACTCCATCTCTGCCTTTTGTAATGCAGGTTTTGACATTCTAGGAACCAACGATAATTTGTATCCATCCCTTATCGGTTATGTCCAAAATCCGGTGATCAATATCACAATTATGTTACTGATCATAACTGGTGGCATCGGATTCTTGACATGGGATGATATTTGCGAAAACAAGCTGCACCTCCACCGTTATCGAATGCAGAGCAAGGTGATTCTTGTCACAACATTGGCACTGATCGTCCTGCCAGCGCTTTTTTTCTTCTTTGTGGACTTTGGTACCCTTCCCCTCGGAGAGCGGATTCAGGCAGCGCTGTTCCAGTCGGTCACACCAAGAACAGCGGGCTTCAACACAGTCAATCTACCGGGAATGTCCAGTGCGTCGCTGAGCTTGATGATCCTCCTGATGCTCATTGGCGGTTCTCCCGGCTCCACGGCAGGCGGTATGAAAACCACAACACTGGCTGTTCTGCTTGGCAATGTTGTTGCCACCTTCCGCCAGCGGGACAGTGTCCAGTTCTTTGGACGCAGGATAGATTACGACGCTGTCAAAACTGCCGCAACTATTCTAACGATGTACCTTGTGCTGTTCTTTGGTGGAGGCGTTTTTATCAGTGTATATGAAAATCTTCCACTATCCTACTGCCTGTATGAAGCAGCGTCGGCAGTAGGCACGGTGGGGTTGAGTCTGGGAATTACACCACATTTGCATATTCCCTCGCAAATGGTATTAATTGCGCTAATGTATTTGGGCAGAGTCGGTGGACTTACGCTCATTTATGCAACAGTGTCCAGTAAGAAAAACGGCAATGGAAAACTGCCGCAGGAAAGAATCACGATAGGATAAGCAAAGGAGCATCTATCTCATGAAAAATATTTTATTGATTGGAGCAGGTCGTTTTGGGCGGCATATCGCCATGCAACTCTCTCAATTGGGGCATCAGGTCATGGCAATCGATATAAATGAGGAGCGAATCAACGATGTACTTCCTTTTGTCACTAATGCACAGATTGGTGACAGCACCAATGAGGAGTTTCTGCGTACCCTTGGAATTGGAAATTTTGATGTTTGCTTCGTAACCATCAGCAGCAACTTCCAAAACTCCCTGGAGACGACCTCGCTGCTGAAAGAGTTGGGGGCCAAATGCGTGGTCTCCCGCGCTGAGCGCGATGTGCAGGCGAAGTTTCTGCTCCGAAACGGTGCAAACAATGTAGTCTACCCCGAAAAACAGATGGCAAAATGGGCAGCAATCCGGTACAGCGCAGACCATATTTTTGACTACATAGAGATTGACGAACAACATGCCATATTTGAAGTACAAGTACCGAAGGAGTGGATTGGAAAAAGCGTTGGCGAGCTGGATGTCCGCAGAAGGTTCGGAATCAACATTCTCGGCATTAAACGGGCAGGAAAAACTGATGTTTCCGTCATGTCTGATACTATATTGTCTGATGATATTACTGTTTTGGCGTTGGGTGAGTACAAGGCGCTGCAAAAGTGCTTCCGAATTTGAATGGGCAGCTTTTACCCCATGCTAACGGGTGCTAAGGCTCCCTCCTCTTAGGAGGGAGTTAAGCACCCGTAAGGCTCTGGATTTATTCGACTAAATTCAGTGGGAGTCTAAAGCTCCCACTGAATAAGTCTCATTTTACTAACGGAAGGGAATTAACAAAATTAATATTCGTCAAAAAATACTTGCAGCTCCGCTGGGTTATTGGTTAATAGCAAGCCTAGCTGCAAAAGAATTCTAGCCTTGTTAGGAGGCAGGGTATCGCTATGAAGAAAGCCTGCCTCAGTCCATTGGGGCAAGCCAGCCTCTACTACACCGGCGTAGCTTCTGGTACTGCGCACCACGGCAATGCCCTGCTGGGCGGCCTTTAGCAGTACAGCCTCCGAGGCCTGATGAATACTGCCCATGCCCATACCGGCATAAACAATACCCTGGGCGCCTCTTTCCATAGCAGCCTCAGCCAGCTCGCCATTTTCACCAGCATGACTATAGAGGATGAATACCTTGGGCAGTACAGTATTGGCCGTAACAGCAAATTGACTAGCTGTGGTATGTCTGCGTGTAGTCTGCATATAGAAACGAGGCCTGCCACCTGCCATAATGCCTAGCTTGGCTCCGTTGGGGCTGACAAAGGTGGCAAGATTCTCAGTATTGCTCTTTACCACGTCCCGAGCACTAAAGATATCATCATTCATAACCAGCATTATACCCCTGCCCTGGGAGTCCGCATCAACTGCCACCTTGACAGCATTATAAAGATTGGCAGGTCCATCTGCGCTGATTGCTGTGGCAGGACGCATGGAGCCTGTCAAAACTACGGGCTTATTGCTATGCACTGTGAGATGAAGAAAATACCCTGTTTCTTCCATAGTATCTGTACCATGGGTAATAACAATACCTGCTACATCCTCCTGAGCCAACAGCTCATTGCAGCGGCAGGACAGTTTCAACATAATTTCCTCAGTCATATCCTTGCTATCTATGCTGGCAATCTCCTCACCAGTAATATTGGCTGCCTGCCTCAAGGCCGGTACTGCTTTCAAAAGCACCTCTACCCCCAAAGCTCCGGCCTTGTAGCCAGTCATCTGGGTATCAGAATTTCCTGTGCCTGCAATAGTACCGCCAGTAGCCAATACTACCACATGAGGCAATTTAGTATCATTTGCGTTTATCAAAATAATCCTCCTTGTTAAATACCGTGTACTCCACATTGCCATTAGCACAACATCTCCCTACCTATAGCGGTGGAGACATCGGACAACTAGTTAAAGCAGTGAGTTGGCTTTCCTTCTCACTGCTTTATTTTATGCCTATCTATGCATTCTGTTGGCAAATTCCTCAGCTGGCAATGGCTTGCTGAAATAATATCCCTGTATCATATCGCAATCGTATTGGCGAAGCAGTTCTACTTGGAATTTTTCTTCGATACCCTCAGCTACCACTGTTCTGCCTGTATCATGGGCCGCCTTTATCATGTATTTAATCAGACAGCTATCCCGTTCTGGCATATCTGGCTGCCAGCTGTCAAAAAAGCTTTTGTCCATTTTCAGGCAGTCAATAGGCATGGAATTGAACATACCTAGGGAGGAATAACCGCTGCCGAAATCATCCATAGCCAGACTGAATCCGTTGGATTTAAAAGCCTGCAGGAATTGTATTAACAGCTTGGAATCCACAGAAGCATCAGTTTCTAGAATCTCCAGCTGTATCAAATGAGGAGGAACGCTATATTCCTCCAGCACAGCCAATGCATATTTGAGGAAATCATCGCCTCCCACAATATTCCGTCTGGAAACATTAACAGATATAGGTACTGCTTCATAACCATCATCCAGCCATTGGCGTATCTGCCGGCAGGCCAGCCGCAAAACATGTCTGTCTAGGAGTTCCAGATTGCCATCCCGTTCAAACAAAGGTATAAACCGCCCAGGAGACAAAAATCCATATTCTGGACTTATCCAGCGCACAAGAGCCTCCGCCCCATGCAGTTCTGGCTTTTCTCCTCTGATAGCATATTTAGGCTGGTAATACAAAACAAATTCGTTATTTTCCAAAGCATGCTGAAAATTGTTTTCTAACAAGTTTTCTATATGTATTTTTTCTGCCAGCTTTTCATCGAAGAAACAAACTCTTCCTCTATCAGCAGCTCTCAACTGCTTCAGAGCCGCCCTAGCTTTGGTAAGGAAATTTTCAGGCCAATGGCTGTCTGTATCAATCAGCTCATCCACAGTCCCTATAGGAACACTATTAATATTGAGCACTCCTTCGCTGGCGGATTTTTTACCAATAAGATGCCAATACACACCGGCAGACAGCCGAATATTGTATTTGCCCTGAGCACAATCCCCTGCCTGCACCATATCCATCAGATCTAGCAAGCGATTGTACACCCTTTCCTGACTGGAATCCCAGCTAACCAGATAAAATAATCCTCCCTCGCCAATATAACAATGCTCCCCCTCCTTGAGCTGACTTTGCAAAATCCGAGCCACCTTGCAGAGAACCTCATTACCAAAGGAAACACCCAAAAGCTCGTTAATGGTTTTCATCCCCTTGATATTAATCATAGACACACATATCGCATTGTGATGTTCCTTGATGCCATCAAGCATATCCCTTGTATATTTGGCTTGATTGTCCAGTCCAGTCAAATTGTCTATATAGGCCAAATGGTAAATTTCCTGCCTATGCTTTATCTGCCGCATTTCGGTAATACCATAGCCCAGCAATAAAGCCAACAGCAATAGTCCTGTTACCACGGTTATATTATCCAACACCCCATTGATGCGATCCTGAAGTAAATTCATGGGCATTACATTCAATACATATAGATTTTCCACGGTATTAATGGGGACACAGGCTACATAAACCTGCCGCCCGTCTGCTAGGGTTACTCTTTCTACTCCTGCATGGCTTTGACGAATCTTGGTATAGAGATTGCGCATATCTTCTGGTGCTTCCGGCTGCTGCCATTCATGGAATCGTTTGCTTATCTGCGCTGCCAAATCCGCATCTTTGGCTTGTACAAATACAGTGCCTTCCGAATTGATAATAAAGCTTTCGTCCGGATTGAGCTCCGATTCTTCGGTAAAAACAGTCTGCAGATTATCCATATCCATAGTGGCATAAATACTGCCCATAACATGGCCCTGCCTAACTACAGGCACAGAAAATACCACCGCATTTATATCCCCCAAGGGATTATCCGGCATATAAACTATTCTGCTTTCGCCCTGCAGGGATTCCTTGATACCGGGAAAATATCGAAGATGTACATCTGGACCTATTAACCCTCTGCCATGAATATCGACAAGACCATAGTGGTTAAACTTGCTGGTTATCAGCCTTTTGTCCATATTCAGCCCATCCACAGGCTCTCCCACGCTGATTCTATGGGCCACATCCTCGGCAATAGTGTCCATATTGCGAAAAATACTATTCATCTGGACATCTACCTTGAGGCGGTTCTGCTCCACAATGCTCAGCATTTCTATCTGGGCATTATCAACCAGCAGCACCGAAATACGTTGGCGAAAAAGAAATAAAATCACAAAGGATGTCAATATTAACAAAAGGCTAGCCAAAACAATACGATTCATGGTAAGGGCGCGGATTTTAGCTTTTTCACTTATTTGTTCCATCATTGCTGCCCTCCGTTCCCTTTACCAGCCAATTCATTTCCTGAATCAAATATTTATCAGAAAGATTCTCTCCTTCCTTAACCATCAACTGGCCATCCTGACCGTAGATAGGACCATAAAATACATCCCAGCTACCTCCCATAATGGCCTCCTGAGCTGAATAAATAGCGGCCTTCTGCTCCTGCGTAAGAGTTTCTGCCTTGATGGGAGTTATTCGTATAACATTGTTGTTCAAGCCAAGATAATAGGTTTTACTGGTGAATCGACCGTCAATACATTCCTTAATCAGCCTGGTATAAAACTGCTTCCAATCCCATACAGCAGCTGTCAACATGGTATTGGGATATTTATCCATATTATTATAATGGTAGCCTATTCCCTCTGCCCCCATTTCCTGGGCGGTATTTAATAACTGGCTGCTATTCTGGTGATAGGCCACAATATCAACGGGATAATCCTGCAGCAGCTTCTGGGTTACGGACATTTCTACAGCTGGATTGTCCCAGCTATCTGTCCAGCGTACATGAACTACAGCTTTGGGATTCACCTTTTGTACCCCTAGGGTAAAGGCATTGATTCCCCGTATTACTTCCACAATGGGCATGGCGGCCACAAAGCCTATATGATTGGTTTTGGTTCGCATACCTGCGGCCATGCCGCTAAGATATCTAGCCTGATACATACGGCCAAAATAAACAGAAACATTGGGAGCTGTTTCCGTACCTGCACAGTGAAAAAAATAAATATCCGGATGCTGTTGAGCTAATTTGATAATGCCCTCGCCATAGCCAAAGCTGGTGGCAAATATTTCCCGACAGCCTTCCGCAATCAATTCCTCCCCGGCAATACGAATTGCTTCATTATCATTGTCAGGCACGAAAGTTCTATAATGTATGGTGACACCCAGCTCCTTGGCTGTTTGCTCAAAACCATCATAATGGGCTTGATTCCAGCCGCTGTCATATATAGTGCTATCTATCAGCACACCTACATGGTATAATCTCTCATCCTCAACTACTTTTTCTGTATCCAAAAGGGAATCCTTATACATAAAAGCCATGACAGCCAGCACCACAATCACCGCAACTATTATCCAATACTGCTTTTTCCACCAGGAACTATCCATCTCTATCCCTCCAGTACAACACTTGCTTTTTTACATTATACATTAAAATTAATTTCTTGTATATGTAAAGTAGAAAACAGGCTGTGAAAGACTAAATCGCCTTCCGCAGCCTGTTTTGCTAATTCGTTACATGCTATTGTTTAGTTCCGTACATATAGCTGAAATACTGTTTCTGCATTTCCTTACGGGTTTTGGCTGGTGCCCACAACTCTCCTATAGCATCCTGTCGCATGGCTGCAGCCAAATGACTGTAGAACTGGGGATTATCCTGGCTCATTTCCTGTATCAGCTCCTTGACCGTCTGACGGATGGTATGTCCATCATGGGGACAAGGAGATGGCACCGGTGCAAAGCCATGATACTGAATTGCCTCTCGGATTTCAGACTCCCGAAAATACACCAAGGGACGGATAACTGTCAAATCCATTTTGTCCAAATAGGTCTTAGGGGTGAAGGTATGGAGCTGCCCTGAATACAACAGCCCCATGAAAAAGGTTTCCACTGCATCGTCATGGTGATGGGCATAGGCCACCTTGTTACACCCCTGCTCCTTGGCGTAGCGATTCACTGCTCCCCGGCGGAAAAAGGCACAGGTATAGCAAGGATCCTTGCCTCCCTGATTCTCAATCGTACCAGCAATATCCACAGGAAAAGAAGCAAAGGGTATCTCCAGCTCCTCCATAAAGCCTCTGATGCGGTCTGTATCAAAATCCTCTGAAAACATGGGATTGATGGTAAGAGCCTGCAGCTTAAAGTTCTTTTTCAGCCTTTTCTGCATCATGGCCATGGCATAAGCCATAAAGATACTGTCCTTGCCGCCGGAGATGCCCAGAAGGATTTTGTCCCCTTCCTCTATCAGCTCAAATTCCGTAATGGCCCGCATCAGCTTGCTGAAATACAGCTGGGGCAACACAAATTTCGTTTTGGTCAATGTTCTTTACTCTGCTTCCTCTGCATCACAAAGCTCGTTGTAAACAGCCTGAACCTTCTCAAACTCCTCATCAGTAGGATCTACATATTCATCCTCGCCATTTTCGTCCTTGACAATCTTGGCAATGATAACATTCTCTTCCTCGTCGAAGCTCTCATCATTCTCTACATTAATTCCAACCAGCAAAGCAAAATCAACCCCGTCTACAGGGATAATCATTTCCTGCTGATAGTATAGGGAATTGCCTGCATCATCCTGGAACTCTACCACAATGTTTTCTTCGTCCATCATTTCTTCCTTTGCCATAATAACACCTCATTTTCTAAAACTATATATTAATCTCTAATTTGATTGTACCCTAAAGCCTGCTGACTGTCAAAACATTAAATCATCTGTTGGGGTTCCAGCCAGATTCTTGCTTCTATAGTAACTAACCACCTTGGTCATAAAATCCAAAGCGGTCTTGACCACAGGATTTCCTTCAAAATAATCAATATGGCGAGAGAATCTATTGTTTACCAGCAGGTAAAGAACCTCCAATCGCTTGATGCGCTCCTTTTGGCTGGTAACAATCTGGTCAAAAACCTCCAAGGTAGTTACGAAATCATAAAGGAAAGGCACACACAGCTTGGTATTGCGCATGGAGGCACCAATACCAGGAATCGCTGCTACGATACGGCAGATTTCTTCATCCTTTACCTCCTGCTGTCCGGATTGAGTAGCCCGCAAATCATGCAGGAGACAGTTGTTATGGGCAATACTATTACGGATATTGCGAACAGAGTAAAAATAATCTGACTCTACATGCTTTTGATTGTATTTGCTGTAGTAAAAATCATATAGCACAATCAAATTGGTAAAGGTCAATACCTCAATAATATTCCATACGGCAAAATTGCCCTTGTATTTGTTAATCAGACCGGCAGTATACGGAGCTTTCTGCCGCTCAATCTCCCGGCCCAGCCAAGGATGCTTCTTCAAAAGCTCCGCCACAATCTTGTAGCCATCCTCTCGTTTGTTTTTCTCCAAGGAAGCCAGCAAATTGATTTTGGCATAATGTTCCACATCCATAACAATGGAGAACAGGACTCGCCGCAGATAGATGTCCAGCAGGGACAGCTCTTTCAGATAGGCAAAATCTAGATTTACATACTGACCAGCTCTGTCCCCTGTGGTACCTTTGGTATAGTTGTTGGCATAGAATTTCAGACGAAAATAATAGGTATGATTGGCTAGGAATTCCTTGGCCTCTTTTTCGTCAATCATTTCAAATTTGATACCCTTGCTCTTCATCTGTTGAATCTGTCCATCTATGCTAAATTTCTCTCTGGGCATAGCCCCACCTCCTTAATATTGCTTCCAAAACCAATTCACATCATCAATTCAGCTTATAGTACCGCAAATACTATTTACGCTTCAGCTTTTCAGCCAGCATATCCGCTGCTGCCAGCATGCCTACAATCATAGCGGAAGGCCTTGGGGGGCAGCCTGGCACATACAAATCTACTGGCACCACCTGGTCAGCAGCCCCTACGACAGCATAGGTATCACCATAGGTTTCCCCTCCTGCTGCACAGGCACCGCAGGCCATAACCAGCCGTGGCTCTGGCATAGCTTCATAGCTCATGCGGAGAGCCTGCTCTAGATTGCGGGTTACCACACCTGTTACCATCAGCATATCTGCATGACGAGGAGAAGCCACAAAGGCTACACCATAGCGATGCAAATCATAATATGGATTGCTCATAGCACCCATTTCAAAGTCACAGGCATTACAGGAGCCTGCATCCAGATGGCGAACATGGAGGGAACGGCCCAGTTTCTGCTTCAACACCTCTGCCACAGCCTCCTGGCCAGCCTCTAAAAGATAAGGCATAGCCTCCTTGCTGGAATGATGAAGAATATTCTCCTCCTTGCCTTCCTGCAAAGCCATGGCAGCACAGGCCTCCACGCACTTACCACAGAAAAGACATTTTTTATAATCAATTTTGTAGCCATCACCCTGAGCCTGAAAAGCTCCTACAGGGCAGACATTCTGGCAATGGGCCAACATTTCCGGAGAACTACTGCCTTCAATAGTTCCCCGGAATCTTGCACTGCCCTCAAGGGAAATCTGCTCTGTGGCAATCTTGTCCCGAAAAATTCTTTCCAATACCTTAAACACAGCTCTCCCCCTTATCTATCAATACAAGCATAGCAAAGCTCAAAGCTCTTGTTAATCAGCGGAAAATCGGGAATAATATCTCCCTGCACCGCAATAGTTAGAGCAGGCCAATTTGGATAGGAGGCACTGCGGACAAAAAGACGGTCAATCCGCCCTTCATCATCCAGAGCCACATACTGGAAATTGCTGCCTCGGGCCGATTCACAAATACCCCAGCCCTCACCTTGGGTTGGAACCAGCTCTGTTCTCAGCTCCATGCCATGGCAGTTCCGCAGCATATCCAAGAGCTTGTCCACCATTTCAAAGGAGGCAGACAGCTCACCTATGCGCACCAAAAGACGAGCAGCCACATCTCCCATGGTCATGGTATATGGCTCAAAGCCCAACTCTTGATAAACACCATAGGCAAAATCCTGACGGCTGTCGTGGGCATAGCCGCTGGCTCTGGCACCTACGCCAACCATGGCCAAATCCTTGGCAGTCTGCTTGCGGATAATACCAGTAGTACGGACACGATTCTGGAAGTTTTCCTGTTCCCGGAACATGGCCGCCAAATCTTCTACCCCCTGGGCGGTTGTATCTATAACCTGATGGATATGCTCAATAAGCTCTGGGGTAATGTCCTGACGAACTCCCCCGGGTACAATTACCCCCCGCAGGAATCTGTTGCCAGCTACCGCTTCACAAAGGCGCATCAACTGTTCCTTCAATCTGCTGCCCAAACTGATGGCTGGATTAAAACCTACACCAGCTGGCATATTGCCCAAATCACCTACATGATTGGTAATACGCTCCAATTCGGAGAGAAGGGTGCGGATAATCTCAGCCCGGCGTGGTACAGCAGCACCTGCTATCTTTTCCACAGCCTGACAGAAGCTCCAAGTATTGGCCACACTACAGGCACCACAGATACGCTCCACAATATGCAGAGCTTCCTCTGGCGTTTTACCCTCCACGGCTTTTTCAATACCGCGATGAGTAAAAAACAGCTTGGCATCCAGCTGCAGCATGGCCTCGCCAGCCTGACTGAAACGAAAATGTCCTGGCTCGATAATACCAGCATGAATAGGGCCTACAGGCACCTGAAATAGTCCCTGTCCCTTAGCAGTACGGATTTTGAATTTTCGTTCTCCCCGTACCTTGGCATTAACAGCCACTGATTTCCGCAAAGGATAAAAATCCTCTGGAAAACTTTCGTGAAGTACCAGAGGACGCAAATCAGGATGTCCCTCTGGTACCAAGCCAAACATATCATGGATTTCCCGTTCATACCAAGCCGCCGCTGGAATTGCATGAGTCAAGCTCTCGTAGCTAAAAGGGCCCTGGGCAGGAAAAATCCCCTTCACCACCTGAATGTCTTTTTGCTCAGGCAATTCAAAGCAGCAGTAAATAGCATAGCCTCCCCCATTCTGGGTTTCATCCCGGCCAAACATAGCTGTGAGAGGATGCTTGCCCTGTTCATATACCTGCAGGGCGGCAGATAATAATTCTTCCGCTGAAACAACCTGCTGCATCAATAAACACCTCCCAGAACAATCTGTGCTGCGTGCTGCAGCAGAGTATTCAATACCTGAATTTCACCAAGACCAGCACTGGCCACACAGCTAAAGAGCAAAAGGCCTGCCAGAGTCAGGGAATCCACTACGCCAAAAAGCTCCACGGCCTGCCTTCCCTTGGACTGGCCGCCAAACATACGCATCACGTGATAGAGAATACCTATCAGCATACCAGCCAACAGCACCAGCATAAGAATACCCAGCCAAGGGTGCTCTGCTTGGAAAAAGCCGAAGATTATAAAGAATTTGCTAAAGAAAATACCAAAAGGAGGCATACCCAATATACCCACAATGCCCAGCAGCCAGAATAAAGCTGTTCTTGGGGTCTGACTCATCATACCATGAATACGCATCATGTTTTTGGTGCCAAATTCTTCCATGATAGTACCTGCAGTGTAAAACAGAGAATATTTTATCAAAGCATGGTTAAACATATGCAGCAGCATGGCCTGAGCCGCCATAGGCACGAAAAGGCCAAGACCTGCCATCATCAGGCCAAAATTCTCCATAGAGGAATAGGCCAGCATACGCTTCACATCTCTCTGTACCAGCACAAATGGTACCGCCATAGCCACCGTAAAAATGCCAAAGAACAGGCACAGTCCGCTGATGAAATCCACCCCAATGGCAGGCAGAAGAATAATCATATTGCGAATCAAGGCATAGATGGCGCAGATACACAAAGCACCAGACAGCAGACCACTGGTCAGGGCTGGTGCCTCAGAATGGGCATCTGGCAGCCAGGCATGCATCGGTGCCAACCCCACCTTGGTACCATACCCTACAAAAAGGAAGCAGAAGGCCAGCTTGGCCATGCCAGAGTCAAGATTCTCCACATGCTGAGCCAGATACAGCCAATCCAAAGGATGGGTATCGCCTACACAGGTTAATTGGATATAATATACCAATATGGTTCCCAACAGCGCCAGACAGATGCCTACAGTACATACCATAACATATTTCCAGGCTGCCTCCAGAGAGGTGCGGGTAAACTTGAATGCTACCAACAAGGCAGATACCAAAGTAGTTGCCTCAATAGCCACCCACATTAGACCAAGGTTATTTACTACTACTACCCCAAACATAATCCAGACAAACATATGAGAAAGGGCATAAAACCTTCCCTCCAACCTGCCGAATCTGCGGAGGTAGCCATAGCGCTTATTGGTATCTCTATCCAGATAAGCCTTGCTGGTCCAGGCAAAGGCCAAATATAGCGTACCAATAATCAAAAGCATCCAGACACTAAGGGCATCCAGATACAAATACTCATCCCCATAAGGAGAGTTTACATCAAAAGCCAATACCAGCTGTACCAACACCACAAAAACTGCTGTAGCCGTTAAGCGGTTCAGCCAATGCAGTACATCCTTGGACAGCAAATTGGTTGCTGAAATCAAACTGAATACAACAGGCAAGGCCAGGATGATGTATATAAGCTCACTTATACTAAGATTCATTTCATTACCCCTTCAGCTTTTTCATTACACTGGTATCAGTAGTCATAAAGGACAGACGCATTCTGGAGGTAAGAATTACCAATACTACTACGGCAATCAGTACATCCAAAAATACACCTAGCTCCACCACCAACGGCAATCCCTGAGTCAGCAAAAGGCCCAACAGATAAATGCCGTTCTCCAATGTAATCAAGCCTACAATCTGAATGATGGCTCTCTTGCGCAATACCATCATGGATAGGCCTGTCATAATCATCAATATGGAGGCTGCAATAATATCCCTGCCAGCAGAGCCTGGCAAAAGACGCTCCACCAAAGCGTAGCCCAATACCAAGAACAGGGCTGCTGCCATCGTAGAATAGTTGACATTGCTTTCAGACAATATCTCCCGCTCATTGGTCAGCTTACCTACCAAATTCAGCACAGCTCCCGGAATGAAAATAACCTTTACAGCCAAGGTCAAAAGCCCTGGCAACAGGGCATGGAAACCACTGCTGTAGGACATGCCCAGCCAGAAGCAGGCACAGGCAATAATCAATGATTGGCTGGCCATACAGATGACAGCCCGCCGCAAATCCGTAATTCTAGTTTGCAGAAATACAATCAGAACCAGAAATACAACTAAATAATCCATATTCTCCAGTCCTCCTTATTCTGCAATAATAGCCAATAACAGCAGCACAATAGCTGCTCCCATATAAACTCTGACCTTGAACAATCTCATTTTATTATTGAGAATCTCTACTACAGCAATCAAGACCGCCCCAAAGAAAATCTTAATAACCAATGGTATGGACAATGGCAGATACAGAGCACCAAATAGTGTCAGGAACACCATAACCTTCAGCATACTGCCCAGATGGATCAAAGTCAGCAAGGGTCCAGAATACTCCAAGGTCATACCCTCATGTATCATGGTCAGCTCCAAATGAGTATCAGGATTGTCCACTGGCAGCCTGCTATTCTCTGCCAAGATAATCAAAAAGAAAGCTACACAGGCCAGAGCTGCCGATACCGTAAAATATGCGCCGTCATAATCAATTACCATGCCGGACAAGGTTGTAGTATGGTAGCGCATGCTGTTAATCAAAATAGCCAGCATCACTGCAGGCTCCACCAGCACAGAAACATAAACCTCACGAGAGCCGCCCATACCGCCAAAGGCTGTGGCTGCATCCATAGAGGACAAGCACATGAAGAACCGGCCTAAAGCCAGAATATAAACAAAAATAAATGCATCACTAATGCTAATCTGACCTGCTAAAAAGCCAGGTACCATGAAAGCTGCCAAAAAGCTGGTCATAAAATAAACAACTGGAGCAGCCACAAAAATAATACTGGTATATGGTGTGAGAATAGTTGGTTTCTTCCACCATTTGGCCAAATCAAAATATTCCTGCAGCACACTGGCACCCTGTCTTTTTTGCAAAAAGGCCTTGACCTTGTTAATAATACCTGCAATCAAAGGTGCAAAGGCCAACAGCAACAGAGCCTGCACTATATTCAGTGCCAGACCTTGAAAAATATAGCCCATTACATAACCCCCCAGATTAAAACAAATATCATAGCAATCATTGTGTAGCCAATATACAGGCTGACACTGCCCTCCTGAATATGCCTAAAGGCAGAGGAGGAACTAATCATCCAGGTCTGAACAGGCTTGTAAAGCTTTTCGGTAAACAAATCAGGAATCTCCAAATGCACCTTGAGCTTGCGGCCAAAATAATCATGATCCTTGCGAATGTATTCTGTACGTCGCTGAGGGTTGAGAATAGCCTCAAAGGCACGGCGCAGAGGCTTGCTAAAGCCTGTTGCACTATATTGCTGCCGCTCAGTTGGCACAGTACCGCAGTTCCAAGTAATCTCACGGCGCTGGAAACCGCCACCAAAACAGGATACAGCTATAGCCACAGCAACCGTAATTACCAAGGTTACCGCCAAGATAATTACAGGGCTGTAGATAGCATAGTGACCACTGCCGCCCCACATAATCCCCAATGGATTGCCCATAGGAGCCGTCATAGGGCCTGCCACCAGCATCTGCATGGTATTTACCACTGGATCTGGCAGAATACCTACTGCTATTACCAGTACAGCGGCAATACCCATGCCCAGCAGCATAAAGAATGGCTGCTCATGGGCTTTGTCGACAATATGGCTTCTGGCTCGCCCCAGAAAAGCTGTGGCGTAAAGGCGCACAAAACAGCCGAGAGCTGTAGCGCCAGTCAAACCAAGCAGTATAAAGGACAGCACCACCAAAAGTCTCAGCTCTGGCGTACCAGCCTGCTGAGCCAAGGTAATAAAACTCTGTAATACCAGCCACTCACCAATCAACCCACTGGTAAAAGGCAGGGATGATAAGGCCATAGAGCCTATCAGGGTAAAAAATGCCGTATACGGCATTTTCTTCAAAAGGCCACCCATTTTTTCAATATTTTTGCTGCCGGTGGCGTGCATTACGGCACCAGCACTCATAAACATCAGGCCCTTCATCAAACTATGGCTGAAGGCATGAACCATTGCTGCTGTAAAAGCCACAACAGCCAAAGGAACCAATTGCATGGACATTAGCATCATACCGCAACCAAAGGCACCAAAAATGATACCCATATTTTCCACGGAGGAATAGGCCAAAATACGCTTCATATCCACCTCCATGGTGGCATAAAGCACGCCCAGGAAGGCAGACAGCAGGCCTACAACCATGACAATCAATCCGTACCAGATATTATCCATGCCGATAAACTGAAAGGCAAAACGGCCAAAACCATAGAGAGCCACCTTCAGCATAACACCACTCATTAGAGCAGATACGTGACTTGGCGCCGCTGGATGGGCATTTGGCAGCCAGGTATGGAGAGGCATCAGACCTGATTTCAAAGCAAAGCCTGCAAAAGCACAGCCAAAGGCAATATGCCTCATAGGACCTTCCAGCGTATTATGCATCATATCCACAAAGGAAAAGCTGGCTGAGTGACTGCCCAGTAAATAAAAAGCCATTAAAATAGCTGCTGTACCTAGATGAGTCATAACCATATACTGATACGCCGCAGATACAGTCTCCTTGCGCTCAGCCTCGTGATTTACCAGCAGGAAGGACACCAGCGCCATAATCTCCCAGGCTACAATAAATGTAAAAGCATCTCCAGCAATCAATACAGCCACAATGGACAGGAGGAAAAGATTCCACAGCCCTGTTAGGGCACGAATACGGCTGCCACGATAGCCCTTGGCGTAATCCAAAGCATAGATGCTAATAAAGAAACCGGCCATACCTGTAATAGCTAAAAAAACACTGCTCCAGCCATCAGCCACCAGAGAATAACTTCCCCAGCCTGTGTTCACCAGCAGTCCACCTACAGGCATAACAAGATAGCAGATACTAGTTACTGCCACCATGCCGCTGGCAATGATGGCACAGGCTGTACCTGCATAGTGTGCGGCCATTTCCAGCTTGTGAGGCCAGATAATGGTCATTGTTCCCAGCAAATAAATCAGCAGGGAACATAGTAATAAATCCATTTTGTCAACTCCTAAATGATTCCATTATTTTTTATGTAAAAGCTGCTCTCTTTCCTCCTCAGGTACCAGTTTGCCACCAGTAGCCCAAATAATATGAGTAGCTCTTTCCATACGTCGATTGAGGTTGTTGTCGTATCTGTATTCATCCATAACAGCGGAATGTCCCATGCATACAGGGCCATGTATGGCAGCACAGGCACTTGGCTCCAGGAAGATTCCTTCCTCCTGCCACAAAAGCTTCATATAGTCAAAAATCCGCTTATCCTTAATGGTAAAGCTGCCGCTAAGGAACGGCATAATATATTCGCCAATAAAGCCTGAGGAACGTCCCACAGCCAGACCATCAGCCACCGTGTTGCCAGAAAGACCGATATCCTGTACAGAAATATTGTGGAACAGTCCTGTTACCATTCCCAGCAGCATGCATGGAGCCTGAGTTGGCTCTACAAAGAAGCAGTGAACATTCTCACCAAAAATCTGCTTCAAGCCAAAGGTAATACCACCTGGAGCACCACCTACACCGCAAGGCAGATATACAAAGAGAGGATGCTCCTTGTCCACCACGATGTGCTCATGCTCCAGCTGTGGCAGCAGCATCTTGGCCGCTACAGCGTAGCCCAAAAACAGCTCATGGGAATTCTCGTCATCAATAAAATAGCTATCTTCATCCTTTTCGGACTGCTCACGGCCTTTCTTTACAGCTTCGCTATAATCTCCGTGATATTCCATAACAGTAACACCCTTGCTGCGCAGGAGTTCCTTCTTCCACTCCTTGGCCTCGGCAGACATATGCACAATAGTCTGAAAGCCCAGAGCAGCACCCATAATGCCTACTGCCAGGCCCAGGTTGCCTGTAGAGCCTACCTGCAGCTTCTGGGTAGCAAAGAACTCTCTTGCCTCGCTATCTGCCAGCTTGGTATAGTCATCCTCATAGCCAATAAGTATACCATGCTCAACAGCCAGCTTCTCTGTATACTTCAAAACCTCATATATACCGCCTCTGGCCTTAACAGAGCCAGCTATAGGCAAATGGCTGTCCATCTTCATCATCAGACGGCCCTTGATATCTGCTCCGATACGAGAGTTATTCAGAGCACGCTTCAGCTTGGATAACTCCACCAAATCTGAATCAATCATACCATTGCGATCCTCAGTCTCAGGAAATAACTGGCGTACCAAAGGCGCAAACCTGCGCATTCTAGCATAAGCAGAATCTATGTCAGACATAGTCAAGGTTGAGCGCAGAACCGCATCATCATTGTTCATCTTCATGGGGTTGGACCATTCCACCTCAATGGCATTTCTGATATCGGTGAGAAGAATCTCCCGACGTTCCAGGGATGAAAGGCTGTCTATTTCCATGGTAAAACCCTCCTAAGTATATAAATAATTTTTTGCACAAAAAGAAAACCGCAGGATTCACAGAATCCTACGGTAATTATTATACATAATCCTTAGCTTCTATTCAACTATGTTTATTTAAATAGGCTACAAATTCCTTTTCAGGCAATGGCTTGGAGTAATAATAACCCTGTACATAGTCACAGCCCATGCTAATCAAACGCTGACGCTGTTCCTCTGTTTCTACGCCCTCTGACAGTACCATCAAATCCATGTTTTTACACATATCAATGATATACTGCATCATCCGATCATTGCTTTCATTCTGCTTTTGCCGGATAAAACTCATATCCAGCTTGACCACATCAATATCCATATGCCCAAACATACTCAGAGAGGAATAACCTGTGCCAAAATCATCCAGCTCCACCACAAAGCCCTTATCATGGAGGTTATTAACATTTTTGATTACCATTTCTGGATTGTCAATATAGGCAGACTCAGTTATCTCAATATGAATATCCTGAGGCTTCAGCTGATATTTCTCTACCAAAGGCATCAATACATCCTCACTGCGAAAGTAAATAAAATCCTTACGGGAAATATTAATGGAAATAGGGACAGTTTTAAATCCGCCATGCTTCCATCTCTGGATAGCTGCGCAAGCCTGCTCCCACACATAATAATCCATATGGGAAACAAATCCATTTTCCTCAAAGATAGGCACAAAATCCGCTGGTGACATAAAGCCATATTTAGGATGAATCCAACGAACCAAAGCCTCTGCTCCCACCAGCTTGCCGCTTTGGATATTATGCTTGGGCTGATACCATACCTGAAATTGATGCTGGGTAATGGCCTCCTCCATATTTTCCAATATCTGCTGACTTTTCAGTGCCTTGCTGCGGAGGGTTTCATCATAAACCTCCACTCTCTGCTTGTATACCGATTTTATCTTATCCAGGGCCATCATGGCTCTATCACACATAGCACTTACAGGCAGCTTATGATCCACCTTTTCATATATGCCAAATTTCTGCATAAACGGAGGCAGTCCTGATTTTATCTGCTCATATTCATGGAAATCTTCTGTTTGCTGCTCTGCCAGCTTCTGATGAATATTTACGGAATGAGGCAGCAGCTGGGCAAAGGTGGCATCATCCAAACGGCCATATACATTCTTCTGATACTCTGAGGTATCGTGGTTCTGAGCCACATAACGAAGAATTGCTCCTCCCTGGGAAGTACCGTATTGCTCGTTGATATTGGCCATATTCACTACATGAGTGCACACCAAATCAAATTCCTCATTAGGATACCTAGCCAGCACTCTTTCGGCCATATGCATGAAATAATCCCGGGTATAGCAGTTGGTCTGATTATCCAGACGAAGTATATTCAGCATAACGGTTTTCTCATGCAAGGCAATTGCCCGCTGTATACGGCTCAAAAGCACCTCAGGATTAAATGGCTTGGCCACAAAGTCTGTAGCACCAGCCTTGAGGCACTCTGCCTCCTCCTCTGGCGTACTGTCACTGGTCAATACCAGCACAGGAATCATATTCAGAATTTCGTCCTTTTGGCACTCCCGCAGAAAGGTGTAGCCATCCATAACAGGCATATTCAAATCCAACAAGATAGCACTAATCTCTGTACCATGCTGTCTAAGATACTCCAATGCCTCGTGTCCATTGGATTGCTCCACCGCCTGATAATACCTATCCAGAAAATAGCTTAATGTAGTACGCTGCAGTTCCGAATCATCCACAATTAGGATTGTTTTGTCCCCCACCAGCTGTTTTTCCTTTAATGAAAGCTTGGCTTCCTTATCCAGTTCCTTTTGATGCTCCTCATTAATATCTCTCACACAGATAATAATGCTTTTATGCTTTTCACTATAATTAGGGCTGGGAATAATTTCCAGCATATCCCAGCGATATTGTCCGCCCTTAACGCGACGATAGGCAATGCTAAGATATGACTTGCCATTATCCAGTTCCTGCCTGATTCTATCCAAATTGCAAAATTCCGCAAATTCCTTGGCATCCTCTGCGTAAACAAGCCCGGATTTTGTCAGATACTTAGACAAATCAGCTAAAGTGGAGTCTTTCTTTTCCAACAAATCCTTAATTTCCTGCTCACTACTCTGAATACAATGATAGGAATCATCTCCCAAATTGACATATACGATCGTATGATATACATTTCGTATTACCTGCAAGATATTGTCTATTTCCTTTGGATTTAACATTTCAGCAGCCATCAGATACTCCACCTGCCCCTAAATCAATTTTTTGCTTGAACCCTATGATCTATATTTTATACTGATTTAACAATTTTAGCAATGAATAAGTTAAATAATTCCATAGAAAAATGGATATCGGCCCTAATCAACCGATATCCATCTTTCCTGTCCCTTGTATCTTACCTAGTGTCCACTAGTAGATAAAGCAGATTTGCACGGATTTCTTACTTCTCCAAAGCATCCCAGGCAGCGTTAGCACGCTTTACAAATACGTCACGGATAGCCTTGTTCTCACCAATACCATGGATATAAGGAACTACCTGAATACCCTCAGCTTCCAGGATGGACTTGTGGGAATCTTCCTCGTTGCCAGCCATATCATTGTTTGCATGGTCGCCAGCAACCATCATAAATGGCATGATAGTAACCTTCTTAATCTTCTGAGCCTTCAGCTTTGGAATAATGGTTTCCAGACTTGGCCAGCCCTCTACAGTCTCAATGAATACATTGTTGTAGCCCATTTCATGCAGCTTAGCCTGAATTACAGAATAATAAGCATTGCT